>NZ_JBFLUG010000189.1:0-10977 GCF_041008525.1 Parafrankia sp. FMc2
TCCGTGGAACTTTGGTCGGTTCACACAGAGCTACACGCGGTGGCCGTCTTTGTCCCGGAGCGACACACCCCCACCCCGGACGATCAACCAGCCGATCCCGATCTACACCACGCGGTGGGACTCACCCCTCCTCGCGGACCGGATCACGGAGCTCCTGGAGGCCCACCCTCTTTCCAAGGTCCTGACCTCCATGCCCGGTATCGGGGTCAGGACCGCCGCCCGCATCCTCATCGACGTCGGGGACGCCAGCAGCTTCCCCACCGCCGGGCACCTGGCCGCCTACGCCGGTCTCGCCCCCGCCACCCGGACATCGGGCTCTTCCATCCGCGGGGAACACCCCTCCCGGCGCGGCAACAAACAACTCAAACGCGCCTTCTACCTGGCCGCGTTCGCCTCCCTACGCGAACCCGCGTCCCGGGCCTACTACGACAAGAAACGCGCGGAAGGCAAACATCACGTCGCCGCTCTCACCTGCCTCGCCCGGCGCCGGATCGACGTGCTCTACGCGATGCTCCGCGACGGCACCTTCTACCAGGCCCCGACCCCCTCACCGGCTTGACGAAGGACATAGGGGCACTTTTTTCGCCCGCACGCTCGCGGAGTCCACGATCACCGACGACCAGTCGACCTGCCCGGCCACACCGTGCAGATCCAGGATCTTCCGGTGCAGCCGGGGCCAGACACCCGCCCGGGTCCACGCCTGGAACCGACGGTGCGCCGTGGGCACCGACACCCCGAACTCGGCCGGCAGATGCCGCCAGGCACACCCCGAGGTCAGCACATACACCACCGCGGTGAACACCGCCCGATCCTCGATCGGGGCAGTCCCACCACCCTGCCAGCGACCCTCGAACCGGGGCAGCAGCGGTTCCACCAGCTCCCACAACTCGTCCGGGACCAGCCGCCCGGCGAGGCTGCTCTCCAACACATCCATGATCAGATATGTACCCGAAGAACACATCCATGATCAGATATGTACCCGAAGCGGCCACGCAAGACACGCTCTAAGGGCCTGTTCTGGGTTCGGATCATGGGGTTGGGAGGCTGCGTAGCCAGAGGATGGATCCGCGCAGGTGCAGTCCTGCGGCGTAGCTTTCGGGTGTCTTGTCGTAGCGGGTGGCCAGACCCCGCCACTCCTTGATCCTGTTGATGCCGCGTTCCACGGTGTTGCGATCCTTGTAGAGCGTGGCGTCGTGGCTGACCGGGCGGCCACCGGCGCTGCCGCGCTTTTTGCGGTTGGCCCTCTGGTCAGCCTTCCCCGGGATCACCGCCCGGATCTTCCGTGTGCGCAGGTGGGCGCGGTTGGCGCGGGAGGAGTACGCCTTGTCTCCGGCGACCGCGTCCGGCCGGGTCCTGGGGCGGCCTACCGGCCCACGCACCTTGATTTTCTTCAGGGCCGGGAGGAAACGCGGGCTGTCCGCGGCCTGTCCGGGGGTGAGGACGATCGACAGTGGACGGCAGCGCCGGTCGGTCGCGAGGTGCACCTTGCTGGTCAGCCCGCCCCGGGAGCGTCCCCGTTCGGCGGCCTTCAGCCGTGCTTTACGGCGTCGGCGTACCGCGCGGCGCTGTGTCCGCTCGGCTTCCTCCCCGCCCTCGGGCGTCTCGGTTACGGAGTCGTTGTGCCCGGTTTCTGAAGCCCCTTTTCCTCCGTCAGTGCTTTCTCCAGGTCCTCCAGGAGATCCGGGTCGACCATCATGCCCGCCGCGTGGTGATGCGCGCGGGCGACGGTGGAGTCCACGCTGACCAGACTGAGATCGACATCGTCGCGCGCCGCCGCCTCAGCGATCATCGCGTCCATGAGGGTCTGGAAGACCCCGTCCCGCGCCCACAGACGGAACCGGTCGTAGATCGTCGACCAGGAGCCGTAGCTGTTGGGCACGTCCCGCCAGGGACTGCCGGTACGGAACCTCCACATCACCGCGTTGAAGTAGCCGCGCAGGTCAGGGATCGGCCCGGACGCCCCCAGCGGGAGGTGCGGCTCGATCAACTCCCATTCACCATCGGTCAGATCACCACGCGTCATGCAACCGTGCTACCAGCCGAAACACCCACACGAAGGACGAACACCCCGATTGTGATCCAGACTCAGAACAGGCCCTAGCCGGGCCGCCACGCGACGTCCCAGCGTCTGACCGGCGCCCGGGCCTGACGGACCGCGCCATCCGTGCCCAACCGTTTTGGTCTTCCCGAAGCCAGCCGGCCGGCCCGCTGAGCGGCTACCGAAGGCTATCTGCGGCTACCGACCGCCCAGACCGTGCGCCGGCCTGGTCTGGCCCGGCCCATTCTCCGCGCCTCATCGTCGTTCGCCTCGGTGACGAACGGGCCGCGAGCTCAGCTCGGCTCCGCCGGGCGACGCACGGCTGAACGCGGTCGTTCGACCAGCTCGATAACGGCGCCGTCCGGGTCAGCGAGGAACAGGACGGTGAAGCCGCCGGTGGGGGTGTCCGGCATCGGTATCGCCACCGGCTCCAGGGCGCGGCCGAACGCACCGGCGACCGCGCCTCCGGCCGCGAGCGAGGCGTGCGCGGCGAGGACATCGTCGACCGCGAGCGCGATCCGGTAGAGGCCTTGGCTGTTCGCGGCCGGGAGCAGCGTTGCCCCGGCGGGCAGCGGGTGCTGTTCGATCTCCAAGGAGAAGGTCGGATCCTCGGGCAGCACCAGCGACGCCGTCGGCACCCCGCCCGGCCCGACTCCCCGGTCGCGCGGCCGCCAGCCGATCCGCTCGTACCAGGCGACGGTGCGGTCGAGATCGGTGCAGCGCATCCGCTCGTGCGAGAGCAGCGCGACCCGCCGAGGGTCGTCATCGGCCGGCGCGATCTCGACGACCTCGAAGACAACGCCGTCCGGGTCGGTGAACTGCAGGGCATGACGAGCCTCGCCGCGCACGGGCAGGCCGCCGGGCACCGGCGTCGACGTGATTCCCAGAGCGGCGAGGCGGGCCACTACGACGCCGAGGGAGGCTACCCGGTAGCCGAGCGCGGTGAACCCGGAGGGCCGGTGCTCCGGCCGGACCGGCTCGGTCGGCGGCCGGCTCCACCCGACGAGCTCCAGCGCCGGCGCCGAGCGGGGGCCGCGCAGGTCGTAGAGGAACGTCGTGACGCTGGCGGTGTCGTCGGACAGGCCCATCGGGGTGGCGTCGCTGCCTGCGCTGACCGAGCGCATCCGCGGCTCGAGACCGAAGACCGCCATGTGGAACTCGGCGGACCGCTCGACGTCGACCGTGTTCAGGTTGCAGTGCATCATCGCGTGCGCGTGATGCGCCGGTCGGGCGGACGTCGACGCCTCAGCACCGGGCAGGCCGGTATTGATGCGGGTGTTCATGAAGTGCCTGCCTTCCGTGGTTCCCTGCAAGTTGGCGGGGCGCTGCGCGGACGGCATGCTTCTCGCGCGGCTCGGGCACAGGATGCGCGCTTCCCGCGTGGGGCCGACGCAGAGGGCGCAGCATCAGGCCACGGGACGCCGCGCCAGCTCCGTTCTCTTGGCGACGCCCCGGAAAGAGTCGGTCCGGCTGGGCGAGCCAGGGTACGCCGACGCCCGTGCGGCGTCCGGCGCGCTGGTGCTGACGAGGTGCCTTGGGCGACGAAGAGGCTGAACGGTCCGTCGCCGCCTCCGCACCGCCCTGACCCGCTCCCGACCCTGACTGTACTTGACGATATCGCCAAGTTCTAGCTGACTCAGCCCTCGACCCTGGCTCGCGACCAGGCGGCGGCCAGCTCGTCGACAGTGACGACCTTGGCGAGCATCGCGATCGTGTTGCAGCGAGGTCAGGCATGACCCGTTCCCGGGCCTCGCGCTCGCGGCCACGGCCACGGCCACGGCCACCGAACGCGTCGCGCTCGGTACCGGCATCTCGCTGGCGTTCGCCCGTAACCCGATGTCGATGGCCGTGCTCGCGAACGACCTGCAGGCGCTGTCCCACGGCCGGTTCCTGCTCGGGCTCGGCACCCAGGTCAAGGCGCACATCACCCGCCGGTTCGCGATGCCCTGGTCACGGCCAGCGGCCCGCATGCGCGAGTACATCCAGGCGATGCGGGCGATCTGGGCCTGCTGGCACGACGGCACGCCGCTGCGTTTCGAGGGCGAGTTCTACAACCACACCCTCATGACGCCGATGTTCGCCCGGAGCCCCACCCCCACGGCCCGCCCGCGGTGCTGCTCGCCGGCGTCGGCGAGCTCATAACCGAGGTCGCCGGTGAGATCGCCGACGGGTATCTGGTGCACGGCTTCACCACCGAGCGCTACCTGCGTGAGGTCTCCCTGCCGACGCTGGCACGTGGCCAGGCGCGCCGCGCTGCCGGCGGGCCCGATGGGGACTTCCTCGTGTGCGGCTCGCCGATGGTCGCGACCGGTGCCACCGAGGAGAAGCTCGCCACCGCCGCCGACGAGATCCGTGCACAGATCGCCTTCTACGGCTCCACACCCGCCTACCGACCGGTGCTCGCCCTGCACGGCTGGGGCGAGCTGGGCGACGAGCTGTACGCGCTGTCCCGCCAGGGACGGTGGGCGGAGATGGGCCGGCTCGTCCACGACGACCTGCTGCACGCGGTCGCCGTCGTCGCCGAGCCGGACGCCGTGGGACCCGAGATAGTCCGCCGCTGCGGCGACGTGTTCGACCGGGTCACCCTGTTTGGAACGGTCGAGCAGAACGCGGCGATCGCCGCCGACATCCGCGCCGCCCGCGCACCGGCCCCGGTGGCGGGCTGACGACGACGGCGGCGGGCGGGTAGGTACGGAGGTGATCCCGCCCGTCAGCGATCGGCCGGATCCCAGGACCGCGTCGAGCCCACAGCGGCGGGCTCGACGCGGTCCTCGCGCCTAGATCAGGACGCTCGGCCGGCCATGGTGTTCAACGGGCCTCGACGACGACGGCGGAGGCCATGCCGCCGCCGGCGCAGAGGGCGGCGACGCCGTAGCGCTCGCCACGGCGGCGCAGCTCATGCAGCAGGGTGAGGATCAGGCGGGCGCCCGTCATGGCAACCGGGTGACCGAGGCTGCAGCCACTGCCATTGACGTTGAGGATCTCCGGGTCGAAGCCTAGGATCCGGTGACCGGCGACGGCGACCGACGCGAACGCCTCGTTGATCTCGACGAGGGCCATGTTGGCGAGCGTGAGACCGGCACGGTCCAGTGCCTTCGGGATGGCGAGCGTCGGGGCGAGGCCGGTGCGGACCGGGTCGACGCCGACGGACGCCCAGGAGTGGATCACACCTAGCGGCGCGACACCCGAGCGCTCGGCGGCGGCCGCGTCGCCGAGCACCAGTGCGACGGCGCCGTCGTTGACGCCGGACGAGTTTCCCGCGGTAACGCCGAAACCCTCGATCTCCGGGTGCAGTGGCTTGAGCGCGGCGAGCTTGTCCAGCGAGGTGCTCCGGCGCGGGTGCTCGTCGATCTCGAAGACGACGGTCGACCCGTCGGGCCGGTTCGCCTTGACCGGGACGATTTCCTCGGCGAGCCACTCGGCGTCGGTGGCGGCGATGGCGCGCTGGTGGGAGCGCAGCGCCCACTCGTCCATCGCCGCCCGGTCGATTCCGGCGATCTTTGCCGTGTTGTGGCCAACGGTGATCGACATGTCATCGGCCGGTGCGTCGGGCGTGGCTGGGTGCGACGGCGGCATCCACGGCTGCTGCCAGCTGTCGGTGCCGGGCACCCGGTAGGCTGACGCCGGCCGGGTCGACGACGACTCGGCGCCGCCTGCGACGACGACCCGGTCCATACCAGCGATGATCGAGGCCGCGGCGGTGGTCACCGCCGCCATTCCGGATGCGCACTGGCGCTGGTGCGCCAGTCCCGGGACCGACAGCATGCCAAGCCGCACGGCGGTGTGACGCGCAAGGTCGCCACCGCCGTGCATGACCTCGCCGAGGATGACGTCGTCGACCTCGTCGACCGCCACCCCGGCCCGGGCGACGGCCTGCTCGACCACGGTCTCGGCCAGGTCGTATACCGACGTCTGGCCCAGCGTGCCCTTGAACGCCGTGCCGATCGCGGTGCGGGCGCCCGCGAGGATGTAGGCCCCGTTCGTCGTTGTCACTGCGGCACTCCTGTCTTGTCCGATACCGGACGCGGGTGGGAATGGGATCACCGTGTGAGGGCACGGACAGTCGGGGGACCGCCCCACGACCAGGCCATCGGTCACGACTCGGCGGCCAGGTGACGGTCGCGAAGCGCCGCGCGCATGACCTTGCCGGCGTGACTCAGTGGCAGCTCGTCGACGACATACCAGTACGCGGGCACCTTGAAGCCCGCGAGCCTGGCGCGGACGAACCGACGTAGCTCGTCGTGGTCCGGCGGGTGCGCCCGCTCGGCGGCGACGACGAACGCCACCAGGGTCTCCCCCAGCCGCTGGTCGGGCACTCCGACGACGCCAGCCGCCGCCACGTCCGGGTGGTCGGCCAACACGTGCTCGACCTCCAGCGGGTAGACGTTCTCCCCGCCACGCACGACCATGTCGTGCCGCCGCCCGGCGAGCCGCAGGTAGCCCTCGTCGTCGAGCGCGCCAAGATCGCCGGTGTGCAGCCAGCCGTCCTCGCCGTGTACCGCCAGGTGCCCCGCGGCGACAAGCACCTCCCCGACCCCGTCGTCGTCCGGGTCCTCGATGCGCAGCCGCAGGCCGGGTACGGCCCGCCCGACGGTGGCGAGCAGCCGCTCCTCGCCGGCTGCGGCGCGCACATGGTCGGCGGGCGTCAGGCAGGTGATCGGGCTGCCCTCGGTCTGGCCGAACATGTTGACCAGCCGCACGCCGGGGAGCGTGGCAAGCATCCGGCGCAGCGTGTCGGGGCTGATCGGCGAGGCACCGTAGACCAGCATGCGCATCGGGACTGCGTCCAGCTCGCCCTCGGCGAGCAGCATCTCGATCATTGTCGGTACCAGGAGGCAGTGGGTGGCGCCGGCGGCACGCAGCCCGCGCCACCACTCGAAGGTGAACCGCGCCGTCGGCAGCACCGCGCCACCGACGGACACCGCCACCAGCGCGTTGCCGAGCCCGCCGATGTGGTGGATCGGCGAGCCGGCCGCGTACCGGCTGTCCGGGCCGAGCTCGAGCAGCTTCGACGACAGGGCGGTGCGCGCCGCCAGCACCTCCTGCGTGAACGCCACCCGGCGGGCCGCGCCGGTCGTCCCGGACGTGTGCAGGTGGAACATGACCCGGCCCGTGGGGGCCGGCGGCGCCGCCGCCGACGCACGCAGCCGGCCGAGGGGCATCACCCGCACGCCTGTCTCCCGGCCGACCGCGTCCGCCACCTCCCGCCACGCCGGCTCGGTGAGCAGCACCTCGGACCCGCTGGCACGCACCGGGCCCGCCAGCTCCGCGGCCGTCAGCCGCGGGCCCAGCGGGGCGACCGGCCGGCCAGCCGCCGCCCCGCCCAGCAGCAGCGCGTACGCGTCCGCGTTGCTCGTCAGCAACGCCGGCAGTGGCGTGTCCGGCGTGCCGCCGAGCCCGGCGACCAGCTCGGCGGCGCTCGCCGCCCGACCGACAAGCTCGGCACCTGTGACAGGCCCTGCGGCGTCGATGACCACGGGCCGAGCGCTGCCGGTATGGATCCCGATGACGTCGTCGAACCAGCCCATGTGCCCGGTCAGCTCGTGGGGCCGTTGGGGAACTTCAGCAGCGAGCCGGCGTCGACCCGCAGCTGCTGGCCGGTGGCGTAACGGGACTCGTCGGAGGCGAAGAACAGCACGGCGTTGGAGACGTCGACCGGCTCGATGTAGGGAATCGGCATGGCCTGGAAGTGGGTGAACGCCGGCTCCGCATCCTCGCGGGTCGGCTTTTCCAGATCCGGACGGAACACGCTGTACAGGCCGTCGTTGTGCAGCAGGTGGGTGTTGCAGTTCGTCGGGTGGATGCAGTTCACCCGGATGAACTCCGGAGCGAGCTGCAGGGCCAGCTGCTCGGTGTACTCGATGAGAACCCGCTTCGACCAGCCGTAGCCCGCGCTGCCGGGACCCATCGCCGGGTTGTCGACGGTATTCGGCATCATCCCGGCCGTCGACCCGGTGATGACAATCGAGCCGTACTGGGGCAGCCGCGGCAGCGCCACCGCGACCGCGTTCATCACCCCGATCAGGTCGACATCGACCGCGTCCTGGAAGTCCAGACGCTGCGGGTCACCCATCGCCATCGGCAGGATGCCCGCGTTGGCGACCACCACATCGACGCGACCGAACGCGGCAAGCCCCTCCTCGAGCGCCTTGCCCAGCCCCACCCGGTCGCGCACGTCGGCCTTCAGCGCGACGATGCGCCGCCCGGTCTTCTCGACCAGCCGCACGGTCTCGGCCAGGTCCTCGGGCGTCGACAGCGGGTAGGGGTTCGACTCGATCTGTTCGAGGATGTCGACCGCGATGATGTCCGCGCCCTCTTCGGCGAGGCGCACGGCGTGGCTGCGCCCCTGCCCACGCGCCGCACCGGTGATGAACGCGACCTTGCCTGCCACTCGCCCAGCCATGCTTCCTTCGCCTTCCGACTCGGGTGCCGGCCCTGCCCGACACGCCTGCCCGTGAATTGGTGAACCGTGCGTTTCGCCGTGCCCGAACGGGGATGACAGGCCGCTCAGAGACGGCCGGCGGTCCGTAGGTCGGGATGCACCCAGGACGGCGAGCGGCGCTCCTTGAACGCCAGGTAACCCTCCCGGGCCTCGTCGCCCTGGACGCTCTGGCGCATGGCGATGCGGTCATAGAGCCCGAGCTGGGCGTCGATGCTGCGCTTGATATCCCCGCGGGCACCCGAGGCCGTGCGGCAGATCATCGCCAGCGCCTCGGTCGTCTGGTCGAGCAGCTGCTCGTGCGGCGCCACCCGGGCGACCATGCCCCAGTCCAGCGCCTCGGCCGCGGTCAGCGTGCGACCGGTGAACATGAGGTCGCGGGTACGCACGGGGCCGATCGTGCGGAAGAGCATCTGGCTGTAGTAAGTGTCGGCGATCCCGCGCAGCAGCTCCGGGACCCGGAACGTGGCGCGCTCGCTGACCACCGCCAGGTCGGAGCACATGGCGATCATCAACCCACCGCCCTGGCAGATCCCGTTGACCGCGCACACCACCGGCTTGGACGCCTGGCGCAGCGTGTCGAACGGGGTGACATCCATGAGCAGCTGGGAGAAGTCCATCCAGTTGTCGACGCCCCGCTGGCTCAGGTCACCGCCCGGCATGAACACGTCGCCGGCGCCGGTGATCAGCAGTCCGGCCAGGTCGGGGTCGCGTTCGACGCGCTGGACCGCGTACCGGATCCCCCAGTACATCGCGCCCGTCAGCGCGTTGCGCGCCTTCGGCCGGTCCACGACGACATGCGCGAACGCCCCGTGGCGCTCGAAACGCAGGTACGGCGTCCCCAGCCAGTCATTCTCCGGCGGGCGCGGGCGCGTCTCGGTCGCATCCGCGACGTCGGTCATTCAGATTCCCTTCCGCTGTCGGTCGACGATCGGTGGCCCGCCGACCGACACGGCCGGCCTAGCGGAGGTGGTCGTAGCCGTCGACCATGAGCGTGGTTTCGGCACACTTCTCGAGGGTGCGACCGACTGCCGGCCTCTCCTGCGCCCGCTGGGCTCCCAGCGAGACATTGGAACGAAATTTAACGATTATGTCAACCATGTGCCACAGCGAGGTCGGGTCATCCACTCAACGCGATCGGCTGGTCACCAAATTGGGGCAACACGCCGCCTGCGGAGCCGACTCGCGCCATAGGGGTAGGCGAAGGACCCAGCACTGTGGCAACAACGAGCCCAGCCGCACACGACCCCGATATGAACTGGCCAGCCGACCAGCCCTCGGATCTGACAGCGACACCGTTCAGACTCATCGAGGTGACTGCCAGGGCCACCCAGAGGCCTCCACCTGTTGTCAAGGAGACCGTCGTACACTAGATTTGACGATCATGTCGCCTACGATCAGGCCAGGAGATGATCCTGTCGTTTAACCTCCAGGCGTCACGTTGCGTGATACCTGCTGGTGTTGTGGGGTGGGTGGGCGTGTCCTCGTGACATGAGACGACCTTCGGAAGATCGTGCTCTCGCCAAAGAAGCCATGATCAAGCCGAAGGTCGTGGTGGGCAGTGTGCAGGACGAACCAGGACACGTCGAGGCTCTGGGGAGGCTGTGTCGCTTCCGGTGGGAGTTCTACGACTGTCTGACCCGCCGGGCGGACGCACTGTTCGAGGTAGCGGACGCGGTGCTGTGCACCGACGGGCCGGTCAGATCATCGGTCGATCTGACCCTGGCGGGGGCGGGGCCCGAGCACCGTCGCGGCCACGGGGCGTTGTACGACGGGCTGAACAGCGGCCGGCTCGATGTTGCTCGCTTCCGGCGCACGCTCGCGGGCCTTACGCTGCCCTCGGCGGCCGACGGACGACTGATGCTGGCAGTGGACGTCAGCCCCTGGCTGCGCTCGGAGGCGTCGACCAGCGCGCAGCGGCTGTTCTGCCACGTCCACGACCGGGCGAAGAACCAGGCCCAGTTGATCCCGGGCTGGCCGTACTCGTTCGTCGCCGCCCTCGAACCCGGCCGGACGTCGTGGACCGCGGTCCTGGACGCGGTCCGCCTCGGCCCCGCCGACGACGCCACAGCGGTGACCGCCGACCAGCTCCGGGCGGTCGTGGGTCGTCTGACAGCCGCCGGGCACTGGCACGACGGCGACCCGAACATCCTCATCGTGAGGGACGCCGGGTACGACGTCACCCGGCTGGCGTTCGTCCTGGACAAGCCCGCGACGTGGCCCGAGCCGCAGCACACCACGACCACCCCCACCAGCCGCTACGGCACCGCCACCGCGACCAGCTGGAACCGGCTGCACCCCCGACTCACCCACCGCACCTGCTGGATCAACCACCCCGGCGACCTGCCGATCATCGAAGGGACCCTCATCCGTCTGCAGGTCGACCACCTCCCCGGCAACCGCGATCCCAAGCCCGTATGGCTGTGGTCCTCCGCCCTCGACGCGACCGCTGCCGACATCGACCGGGCATGGCAGGCGTTCCTCCGCCGCTTCGACCTGG
>NZ_JBFLUG010000018.1:0-87880 GCF_041008525.1 Parafrankia sp. FMc2
CGACCAGACCGCCCAGCCAGGCCGCCAGGGGGACAACCACCGGCCAGGGGTGGCGGGGGTAGCGGCCGCGCAGCTCCGCGCGGACCTGCGGGTAGCCGGTACGCCAGAACGACGCCAGGTCGCTTGTCACCGCCACCGGGCGGCCCGCAGGCGACAACAGATGGAGCACCAGCGGCGCGCGGCCGTCGGCGACGACGGGTACCCGCTCCCACCCGAACACCTCGGCGATCTTCACGGCCAGCACGGGGCCGGCCGCGCCGCTGGTGCCGCTGTAGTCGAGGCGTACCCGGGAGCCGCTCGGCACCGCCACCCGCTCGGGCGCCAGCTCGTCCAGGCGGGTGGCCTGTGGCCAGGGCAGGAGCCGGCACAGCGCGCGGCCGGCGTCGATGCGCCCGAGGTCGGCGCGGCGTCGCGCACCGTCGAGGTCCGGGCCGAGCCAGTCGGGGGCGGAGTCCAGCAGGGCGGCGTCGGTGACGTCGGGCCAGGGGGCACCGAGCAGCCGGTGGCAGAACGCGAGCCGGTCGCGCAGGGCGAGCGTGTCGGCGCTCCAGCGCAGCACGGAGAGCCCCGCGTCACGCAGCCCGTCGAGCACCGCGGCCCGCAGCAGGGACGGGTCGGGCCTGGCCGCCGGGCGTTCGGCGAGGATGATCGCGCCGAGGCGCTCGAGACGGCGGGCGATGATGTCGCCACCGGACCAGGCGACCTCGTCCTCGGTGCGCAGCAGCGCCGCGCCCGCCTCCCGCGCGGTGGCAGCGTCGAGGGTGACGGCGAGGCGCACGCGTGCGGAGGTCCGGCCGGGCCCGCGGTCGGCGACCGCGATGGCGAGCCATTCCGCCCCGGTCAACGCCGAGCCCGCGGCGATCTCGGCACCGGTCCCGCCCGCCATCAGATAGTTCGAGCTGCCGGCGTCGCGAGCCCGCGCGAGCCGCTCGGGGAAGGCGAGGCCGACCACCAGCCCCGCCGCAAGATCGTCGGTCATCCCACCGGTCCCCCGCGCCGCGGGCCTGGCAGATCTGCCGGGTTCACCGGGTTCAGCGGGTTCAGTGGGTGCCGCTTCCGCGGCCGCGCGCAGCCGGCGGGCCTCCTCCCGCCAGCGAGCGGACGCGGCCCGGTCGGTGCCGTCGCGCAGGCGGCGCCACCCGGCGACGAGGTCGTCGGAGGGACCGCCCACCGGGCCGTCCCCGGAGAGCATCGCCACGACCTCCGCCGCCCGGCGGGCGCCGACGGCCCGGGTGCCGTCGAGCAGCGCCCGCGCGAGCCGAGGATGGGCCCCGACCTGGGCGATCGAACGTCCCCGTGGGGTGACCCGGCCGGCGTCGTCGACGGCGCCGAGGGCCCGCAGCGAGACTCCGGCGGCCTCCATCGCGCCGGCGGGAGGCTCGCTGAGCAGCGGCAGGCCCACGCCGCCGGGATGGCCCCAGGCCGCCAGCTCCAGGGCGAAGGCGGTGAGGTCGGCGACGGCGATCTCCGGTTCCGGCTGGGCGGGCAGCCGGTCGTGCTCGGCGGCGGACCAGCAGCGGTACACCCGGCCCGGCGCCTCCCGGCCGGCCCGGCCCGCGCGCTGCCCGGCGGACGACCGCGACACCCGCACGGTGACCAGCGAGCCCAGCCCGCGGGCGTGGTCCATCCGCGGGGAGCGGGCCAGACCGGCGTCGACGACGACCCGCACACCGGGCACCGTGAGGCTGCTCTCCGCGACCGCGGTAGCCAGCACGACCCGGCGCCGCGGGCCGGCGCTCAGCACCGCATCCTGGGCCCCGCCGGTCTGGCGGCCGTGCAGGGTGAGCACGTCGACCGCGTCCCGATGCCCGGCGAGACGGCCGGCGACGGCGGCGATCTCACCGGCCCCGGGCAGGAAGACGAGCACATCACCGGGCGTCTCCCGCAGCGCGCGCCCGACGGTCGCGGCGACGTGGTCGAGCAGCTTCGGGTCGACCCGCAGGCCGTGCGCCGGGGCGATCGCCCCTGGTGGGGGTGCCCAGACCACCTCGACGTCGTACATCGAGGCGTCCGTCCCGATGACCGGCGCGGGCTGGCCGGGCGAGCCGAGCATCGCAGCCAGCAGCCGGGTGTCGGCTGTCGCGGAGGCGGCGAGCAGGAGCAGGTCGGGGCGCAGCGCGGCGCGGACGTCGAGCAGGAACGCGAGCGCCAGGTCGGCGTCGAGGTGGCGCTCGTGGCACTCGTCGAGGATGACCGCGTCGGTACCGGGCAGTTCGGGGTCGCGTTGCAGCCGCCGGACGAGCACTCCCGTCGTGACCACCTCGACCCTGGTGGACGGCCCCGCCCGGCGCTCGCCGCGGATCGTGTAGCCGACCGCGCCACCCACCTCGCCGCGACCCGCGGGGTCTGCACCAGCCCCGGCACCACCCCCCGCGCTCCCGCCGGCGAGGCTGGCCATCCGGCGGGCCGCGGCGCGGACGGCGATCCGCCGGGGTTCGACGACCAGTACCCGGCCGGGGACGTGGTCGGCGAGCGCGAGCGGGACGAGCGTCGTCTTGCCCGTGCCGGGCGGGGCGACCAGCACCGCGGCCCCGCCGGCCCCGCCAACCCCGGCATCGCTCGGCCCGTGCTGGTCGCGGGCGGTCAGCACGGCGACGAGCGCCGGCAGGGCGGCCCGGACGGGCAGGTCCGCCCCGGCGACCGTGAGGTCGGGCAACATGCGCCCAGTGTCCTCGGATCAACGTGGCGGGGGGCGGTGCTGCCCCGGGCTGTGGATGGCCGCGCGGCGGATGGCCGCACGGCGACCGAAGCGGATCAGTTCGCCCGATCAGGTGGCGGGTGCGCGTCCGAACGCGGGTGTGGAGGAGGGGACGTCCGCCGTGGGGTTGTCGATACGGGCGAGCTGGCGGGCGGCGGTGACCGCCTGGTCGCCGAACCTTTCGTAGAAGCGGGAGAGCAGGGCCAGGTCGATGGCGGCTTCGATGCCGTGGGGCCAGTCGGGGCTGGTCACGGCGGAGAGGAGCGACCGGTGCGTCTCGTCGATCGGGTCGTCGGCGTCCTCGACGCGCTGGGGGGCGGTCGGGTCCTGGCTGTTGATGGCGGTGACGAGCTGGGTGACGAGGTGGGCGCACAGCTCGCCGAGACGGGTGATGGTGGGATGCAGCGGCGCAGGCAGGGCGGGGGCCGGGGCGCGCCGGTCGGCGACGGCGGCGATGTGATTGGCCAGCCCCGCCATCCGTTCGATCGCCGCGGCGATCCGAAGGGCACCCAGAATCAGGCGAAGGTCCCCGGCCACCGGGGCTTCCAGAGCCAGCAACATGACCAGGTCGTCGTCGAGGGCGTCGGATCGGTCACGGATTCGCTTCGCCGCGGCGTGGATGGGGGCGGTGTCGGTGCGGCCGGCTGAGGGACCGGCCACGGCGGTGGTCGCGTCGGTCACCATCTGGCGGGTCTCGCTGGCCAGCTCGCTGAGCACCACGCGGATCCGCTCCAAGGCCTCGGTGTAGGCGAACCGATGCGGGCTGGGGACATCCATGTCGGTCAGTTTCCCCGAACATGCCCTTCCACGCCCTCGCTTGGCTGTGGACAATGCCCAGGCCGGGGTTCGCGTGGGTGGACCTTGTCGAGGATCGGCCGCACGTCCGACCAACAGCAGCGGAGGTTCGGCGCCGATCCGCCCGCGGGGTCCCTGAGCATGGTCCGGTCGGTCTCGACGCCTCCCAGGCGCTGGTAGAACCGCCGGGCGGAATGATTGGCCTCCATCACCCACAGCCACAGCCCTTGTCGGGGCTGTTCCGCATTCGTCCACGCGGCGGCGGTCTGCAACAGGGTCGTGCCCAGCCCACTGCCCTGCGCGTCGTGACGCACGTGCAGGTTCTCCACGTAGACCCCCCGACGCGGGTCCTCGTCCGCGAAGACGCAGATGAATCCCAGGAGGCCCGCCGCTGTGGAGGCGATCCACACCCGCTGGTCCCCGCGGGGGGCCGTCATGCGCTGGCGCCAGGCCGAGAGGCGCTCGCTGACCACGTCCCCGTCGAGGTAGGCGTCGCTCATCATGCCCCGATACGTGCGCCGCCAACTGTCGGCGTGGACGGGAGCGATTGTCTCGGCATCCGCTGGTAGGGCCCTGCGGATGGCCCAGCCTGTGGCGGCGGAAACGGGCGGGGAACCATCCCTCTGATCAGCCGTCACCATGAATGATCATTTCTCCGTTCTTCGACAGTGAACCGGGTGCTAGTAGGTCTGCTCCATGATTTTGAATCTCAGTGCCAGGATGCCGCCGGCGACCAGGGCTGTGCCCGCCATGATCCACAGAATGATCGAGTGGGTCGGCAGCGCGAGCGCGCCCAGTACGAATCCGACAATGATCAGGGCGACGGCGAGCCAGGATCCCGCGTTTCCCCGGCGATGCGCCCTGGCGGCCCGGGCCGCCTCCGGTCGTGCCGCGAACTGCCGGGCGAGACCGGCATCCTGCTTCGCCCGGTGATCCCCGATGGCCGCCACGGCGTGCCGGTCTTCCCTCCTCCTGACCGCGACGTGCACCTCCGGTCATCGTCGTCACCCAGCTGGATGGCCGGGCAGGCATGGACGTTCCACCCGCTTCGAGATCACCGTTCCCAGGACACCGCGGGCTGCACCTCCAGGAAAGGACGAACCAGGTTCGACTTCCCAGTTCGCACGCCGCAGGAATCCTCGCCGCCGCCAGCCAACGCTGTCCGTCGTCGCGGCAGTATCCGGTTATGTTGCTTCAGCCTGCCGCGACATATGAGCTTCGTGGCCCGAGCAGCTAGCGTGGACGCAGGGGCCGATCCGTGCAGATCATGTACAGGGCTGGAGGTGGCCGTGACCGACGGCGCTGAGGGTCCACGACGCCCGCCCGGGCGGACGACGGACGGCAGTGCACACGCCGCCGTCGAACGGGAGCGCCGGCTTACCGCGCGGGAGCACGAGGCCGACAGGCGTGATCGGGCGGCGGACGGCCGGGATCGTCTGGCCGAGGACCGCGAGCGCGCCGCTGACCAGCGGGAACGAAGTGCCGACGAGCGCGATGGGCTCGCCGATACCCGGGAGCGCTGGCTCACGGAACGCCAACGGCTCCTGGACGAGCGGACCCGCGAGCTGCGTGTCGCCGTGAGTGGGCACACTGCCGGCGGCGCGGAGACCCTGGAGCTCGCCCGCGCCGCGCTGGCACGCTCCCGGCAGCGGCTGGACCGTGCCGAAGCCGCTCTGGGCGACAATGACCGGCGGGCATCGCGCGAACAGGCCGAAATTGATCGCGAGGCCACGCGCAGCGACCGCGACACCCGAGACCGAACGGACAGCGGTTGAATGTGCCGCGAACCCGCCGTTGGAAAACGCCGGGGGAGGGCATGTTCGCGTCGTCAGACGTGTCGCGGGCCGGGATCACTCGACGGCGTCGGGGATGCGTGGGAGCGTCGCCGACGCCTGCTGCTGTCGGTGATGCTCGGGCTGGTCGGTCAGCCACCGAGCCGCCGGTCGGCGAGCACGCGGTGGACCTCGCGGGCGATCTGCCGCTGCTCGTCGGGGTGGATCAGCAGGATCGGGGTTCCGGTGGTGCTGAGCACGCGGTCCTGGTCCTGCACGGGGTCGAGTCCGGGCTGGGCGCCGAGGACGGCGAGCCGGGAGGTGATCGCTGCGCGGACTTCGGGCTGGTCGGCGCCTATCTCGCCGCTGAACACGATGGCGTCGAGGTGGTCGAGGCTGGTCGCGGCGGCGGCGATCTCCTGCGCGGCGCGCAGGCAGAACACCGCGAGCGCGAGCGCGGCGGCGGCACCGCTTCGGGCAGGTCACGATGGAAGACGGTGTCCAGACAGGCCACGTGGGGCACGTCGGGCACGGTCGAGGAAGTCGGCGAGTGCCCTGCCCGCCTCGTCGCTGTCGGGGGCGGTGTCGATGTCGGCCTGCTCGCTGATGTCGAGATTGGCTGGCCCGGCTCCCTCGTCGACGACGGCGAGCTTGAGGCTGTGCGACCCGGCGTTCACGGTCAGGACCACCGTGCCGGGATCCTGCTCCCAGGAGGGCGACGTCATGTCCACTCCCAGTTCGAGATCCAGTCGGGGTCCTGACCTGTCCGGCGCAGGTCGGCGCGGATGCCGTCGCGTTCGCGGGCGTAGCGGCCGGCCAGTTCGTCCCGGCGGTCGGACGACCCCGCCGCGTGTTGCAGCGCGGCGATGGCCACGTCGTGCCGGGTGACGCCGTTGCTGGCCAGCAGCTCGTAGGGCGTGGTCGTGGTGCCTTCCTCGACATAGCCCCTGACATGGAAGCGGCTCGCGTTCGGGCGGCGGTGGAGGCACTCGTGGACCGCCGACGGGTAGCCGTGGAAGTCGAAGATGACCGGTACGTCGTCGGCTCCGAAGCAGGCCGTGAACTCGTCGTCGGACAGCCCGTGCGGATGCTGGTCGGGTGGGGGCAGGGCGAGGAGGTCGACGACGTTGGTGACCCGAACCCGCAGGCCGGGGAGGTCGCGGCGCAGCATCCACGCCGCCGCCAGCGTCTCGACGGTGGGGACGTTGCCGGCGCAGGCGAGGACCACGTCCGGCGGTCCGCCGCGGTCGCTGCCGGCCCAGGCCCACGCGGCGGCACCGGCGCGGCAGTGCGCGCGGGCCTGGTCGAGGCTCAGCCACGGGGGGCTGGGGTTCTTGCCGGCGACGACCACGTTGATGCGGTCGGTGGAGGCCAGGCAGTGGGCCATGGTGACCAGCAGGCTGTTGGCGTCCGGGGGGAGGTAGACCCGGGCCGCGTCGGCCTTCTTGGTCAGGATGTTGTTGATGAACCCGGGACCCTGGTGGCTGTAGCCGTTGTGCTCCTGCCGCCACCCTTCGCTGGTGAGCAGGTAGTTCAGCGAGGCGACCGGTGCCCGCCAGGGCACCTCGCCCGCCATCTTCAGGAACTTGGCGTACTGGTTGACCATGCTGTCCACGATGGAGACGAATGCCTCGTAGCAGGGGAAGAGGCCGTGCCGGCCGGTGAGCAGATAGCCCTGGAGCCAGCCCTGGCAGTTGTGCTCGGAGAGCACCTCCATCACCCGCCCGGAGGGATCGAGGTGTTCGGCGTAGCCCGCCACGGGCCACTGCCACGCCCGCCCGGTGGCGTCGAGGACAGCGTCGAGCTTGTTGGAGTCCAGCTCGTCCGGGCACATGATCCGGAAGTCGCGGGAGTGTTCGGTGGCGCGCATCAGCTCCGCCAGCCACGGCCCCAGCGTCGGCGTCGCTCCGACGCGGCCCTGGCCGGGCCGGGGTACCGCGACCGCGAAGCGGTCCAGCGCCGGCAGCGGCAGATCGCGTCGGAGCTGGCCGCCGTTGGCCTCCGCGACCGCGCCGAGGCGGCGGTCACCCGTCGGGCAGCAGGCCAGGATGTCGTCGGCCGGGCTGCCGTCGGCATCGAACAGTTCCTGCGGGCGGTAGGACCGCAGCCAGGCCTCAAGTGCGGCGAGCTGTCGCGGGTCGTCGTGGACGCCTTCGAGTGGCACCTGGTGGGCGTTGAACGTGCCCTCCAGGGCCTGACCGCCGACCTCGGAGGGCAGTCCCCATCCCTTGCGGCTGCGCAGGACCAGCATGGGCCACGCCGGGTGCTCCGGTCGGCGGCCGGCGCGAGCCTGGTCCTGGATGGCGCGGATCCGCTGCCAGGCGTCGCACAGCGCCGCGTCCACCCGTGCGTCGGCGTCGAACTCGGGGTCGAAGTAGTCGCCGCGCACGTCGACGATCCGCGGTACCCAGCCGTGGCCGCGGTAGAGCGCGCACAGCTCCTCGTCGCTCATCGATCCCGTCTGCGTCGGTGAGGAGATCTTGTAGCCGTTGTCGTGCAGGATCGGCAGCACCGCGCCGCCGGTGACCGGGTCGAGGTACTTGTTGCCGTGCCAGGCCGCCGCCGTCGGGCCGGTCTCGGCCTCGCCGTCCCCGACCAGGCACGCGACGAGGAGGTCCGGTCGGTCCAGCGCGGCGCCGAAGGCGGTCGAGAGGGCGTACCCCAGCTCCCCGCCCTCGTGGATCACGCCGGGAACGGCGGGCGAGAGGTGGCTGGGGAAGCCGCCCGGCCAGGAGAACCGGCGCACCAGTTCGGTCAACCCGGCCTCGTCACGGCTCAGGCCCGGATCGAGCTCGGCATGCGTGCCCTCCAGCCAGAGGCTGGCATGGTTGGCCGGTGCGCCGTGGCCAGGCCCGGTCACCAGCAGCGTCCGGTGGCCCGTGCGCCGGATCAGCCCGTTGAGCCCGGCGTAAACGAGGGTGATGCCGGGGCAGGTACCCCAGTGGCCGAGCAGGCGCGGTTTGAGGTGCTCGACCCTGAGCGGCTCACGCAGCAGCACGTTGTCCTGCAGGAAGATCATCGCGGCCGCGGCGAAGTCAGCGGCACGCCGGTATCGGCGCACCGCGGTGGGTGAGTCCGAGTTCCTCACGACCGAACGACCCTTCGTTGCCAGCTGGCGCTGCGGTGTGCCGCACGCCCGCGTCTGCCGAAGGACATGGCACCTCCTCGATCCGCTGGTTCTGCCCTGTCATGCGCGGCTGGTCGGTACCAAAACCCCTCGGCAACCCCTCGGCAACCCGTCGGCAGCCCCTCGGCGAACCCGGGACACACCCGCCCTGCATCTGTTGATCTCTGCTCCTGCGTATGACGGGACACCCTGGGCATGAGGGCGAGGTGCGGAACTTCTACCCGGAGCCGTGAGAAGAGGCCATGAGAATGATCTTCCCGCCTGGTGGTGGGCTGGGTGCCCTGTCCTCGGCGCCGCCCGGCGAGACGCTCGGGGGGGAAGCGACGATCGTCGCAGTCGTGACGGCGCCACATCATGGGGTGGCCTTCGCCAACGACGCCTTCCGCCGGACGTTCCCGGCGGGCGACCAGGGGCGGCGCGTGACCCTCACCGACAACCCCTGGCCGGGCCTCGCGGTGCCCTGGCAACGCGTCGTCGAGATGGTCGACCTGGTGCAGCGCACCGGGGAGCCACAGCTGTGCGCGGAGACGCCGGTGCTGGGCCGTGACGCCGCCGGTGGTCCCCGGCAGCTCTTCCTGACGGTCGCCTGCTCCCCGTTGACGGACGACGACGCGGTCAGCGTGCTGGTGATGGCCGTGGACACGACCGAGAGCGTCTCCGCCCGGCTCGCCCTCGAACAGGGGCAGGCCCGGCTGCGGGAGAGCGAGCACCAGCACCGCGGCTTTTCCCTGACGTTGCAGCGAAGTCTGCTGCCGCCGCGTCGGCCGGTGGCGGACGACCTTGACGTTGCTGTCCGCTACCAGGCGGGCACCCTCGGGGCGGAGGTCGGGGGCGACTGGTACGACGTGCTCAACCTGGGCGCCGGTCGGGTGGCCGTGGTGATCGGCGACGTGATGGGCCAAGGCATGGCAGCTGCCGCGCTGATGGGCCAGCTCCGCGCCGCGGTCCGCAGCCTCCAGCATCTTGATCTCTCGCCCGCGGAGGTGCTCCGGCTGCTCGACCGGCTCGTCGACGACCTGCAGGCCGGTGCCGGTCCTGCCGACAGTCGTATCGTGACCTGCGTTTATGCCGTGTACGACCCGGGTGACGAGGTTCTCGTCTACAGCAGTGCCGGCCACCTGCCCCCGGTCATGCTGGAGCCGGACGGCACCGCGCGGCTACTCGCCGGGCCTGGCAGCCCTCCGCTCGGTGTCGGCTATGGCGGCGCCACGCAGCACGAGGTTCCCATCCAGCCCGGTTCGGTTCTGGTGCTGTACACCGACGGCCTGGTCGAGGACCGTCTCCGCGACATCGACCAGGGGATCGAACAACTGCGCCGGACACCGTGCCACACGGATGATCTCGAGGAGCTGGCCGACCGGATTCTGGACTCGCTCAGCCCGGCCGGGGGTTACGACGACGACGTGGCGCTGCTGCTGCTGCGAGTTCCCCGTCGCCCGGTGTCCGTCCTGGGCACCCGGCGCACCAGCATCGTCATCCCGCACCTGCCGCAGGCGGCCGGACACGCCCGTGGCCATGCCCGGCGGGTGCTGGACCGGTGGCGGGTTCCGGCCGATGTCGCGCAGGACGCGCTCCTCGCGGTGGGAGAACTCGTCGCCAACGCGATCGTGCACGGAGATCCCCCTATTCGGCTGGACATGCGCAGAAACGCGCACCGACTCGTGATCCAGGTCTCCGACGGCAATCTGCGGCCGCCGCGTGAAGCGCGGCCGGCCAGTGACGCCGAAAGCGGCCGCGGTCTCCGTATCGTCGCCGAGATCAGTTCCCGGTGGGGGGAACGCACGCTCCCGACCAGTAAAATCGTCTGGGCCGAACTGGCCCTTCCTGATCGAGGTGACGCCGACGACGCGCAGACGCCGATGCGACAGACACCGACCGCCCCGCCATCACGGCAACGGAGTAGGCCGTGGCCCACCGGAATCTGATCGTCGTGGGAGCTTCGGCGGGTGGAGTCGAAGCACCACGCGCGTTTGTCGGCGGCCTGCCGGCGGACCTGCAGGCCACGGTGCTGGTTGTTCTGCAGACGAGGCGATCGGCCAGCACCTGCTCGCCCTCGACATCGGCCTGCCGCTGGAGCGTCTCCTCCCGACTGCCCAGGCGGTGCCTCCGGCCGCTCAGGCGCGGACGTGGAACTGGAGGCGGTCAACCGGCGTGGGCGTGCGGTGAAGGTCCGGGTGAACGCCACCCCGCTGGCTCTGGGCGCGGACGACCCCACCGGATCGGTCCTCGTCATGCAGCTTCTCGGGGAGTGACCACTCCCCTCCGGGAAGGGAGTGACCAGTCCCGGACCCGGGTGTAGCCGTGCAGGAGCGGGCCGGAGGGTCGTGGGCGGGCGTCGGCGAGCGTGTCGGGGCGGCCGCACGAGCGTGACTCACAGCCGAGCCCCACCCCTCGTGGGAAGGACCGACCACCGCTCTGTCCATCCCGTTGGAGGGCGGCCACGCGAACGCCGGGGCGTGGTTTGTCTCTGAGTCGAGGGGCATGACCGCGATCGATCTGTTTCCCACCGACCAGGAGGGCTCTCATGGCTACGACCGTGGCTGAGATCATGACCCGCGACCCCGTGACGATCGAGGCCGATCAGCCGGTGATCGAGGCGGCACGTCGGATGCGGGGAGCCGATGCGGGCAACGTCATCGTGCTCGACCAGGGGCGCGTGGACGGTATTCTCACCGACCGCGACATCGCGCTGCGGGTGGTCGCCGAAGGCCTCGACCCCGCCGGGACGCCGGCCCGTGACGTGTACAGCCGTGACCTCACGACTGTCGCCCCGGATACCAGTATCGACCAGGCAGTCCAACTGATACGGGCCAATGCCGTCCGGCGGCTGCCGGTGGTGGAGAAAGGCCAGCTGGTCGGCGTTCTCAGCATCGGCGATCTGGCGATCGAGCGGGACGAGGACTCCGCGCTCGGGCAGATCAGCGCCGCCGTCGGAAACGACTGACCCCGATTCTGGGCCGGCGGGACCGCGACAGGCCCCGCCGGCCCAGGAAACCGCGCCGACTGCTGCCCTGCCCAGGGGCCGGTTACTGCCTTTCCCAGGGAGCGTCGTCGCCCATCTTCCGGTAGTACTTGGCGAGATGGTTCCTGACCCGGGTGATGTCGTTCTCCGGCAGGTCCACACCACCGCGGGAGCCCTGCATGACCGCGGCCGCGGCCATCACCCCGCGAGGAACGGCCGTCAGCTCGCCGTCGATCACGTCGGCGATGAGCAGCTTGTAGCCGGTGAACTCGTCCTTCTTCTCCTGGTCGTACCAGACGTGCGCCTCGCGGTACTTGCCGTTGGGGGCGTCCTGCGCGTGCGCCCAGCGCCGGACCCGCTTTTCGGCCTCGGTGCCGTTCCAGGCGCGTGCGCGGTCGGCCAGTGGGAGATCCCCGAAGGGCGTGACGGACATCCAGCCTCCTTGCGGTCCGTGTCCAGATCCTTCGGGTGGCCTTTCCCAGGTCTGCCGCGAAAACACCGCGCTCCCGTGGTCTGGCCGTCATCCAGTGCCCTGCCGGGCCGACAGCCTCAAATCGGGCGATGTCACCTTGATGGCGCGCTCGTCACGGATGGCCCGCCCGTCACGCCGCGGGCAGGGACAGCACCATGGTCAGGCCGCCGCCGGGTGTCTCGTCGGGGGTGAGGGTGCCGCCCATGGCCTCGGCGAGACCCCGGGACAGGGCCAGGCCCAGCCCGACCCCGGTGGTGTTGTCCCGGTCGCCGAGACGCTGGAACGGCTGGAAGACGTCCTCGTGCCGGGCGGCGGGGATGCCGGGTCCACGGTCGATGACGCGCAGTTCGACGCGGCCCCCCAAAGCGCTGGCGGTGATGGTCGGCGGGGTTTCGGCGGGCCCGTGCCGCAGGGCGTTGCTGACGAGGTTGACGATGACCCGTTGGAGCAGCGTCGGGTCGGCCGTGACGGTGGGCAGGTCCTCGGGTACCCGCACATCGATCCGGCTGGCCGGTGGGCCGATCTCGTCGAGGGCGGGCTGGACGATGTCGTCGAGCCCGACGGGGCGCGGGAAGACGCTGAGGACACCTGCCTGCAGGCGGGACATGTCGAGCAGGTTCTCGACCAGGTGGGTGAGCTTGTCCAGGGACTCGTCGGCGGCGGTGAGCAGTTCGGCCCGTTCGTCCTCGGTGAGGGTGATGCCCGGTTCGCGGAGGCCGCTGACAGCGACCTTGGCCGCGGCGAGCGGGGTGCGCAGGTCGTGGCTGACGGCGGTGAGCAGCGCGGTGCGGACCTTGTCCGCCTCGGCGATCGGGGCGGCCTCGGCGGCTGCCTCGCGCAGCCGGTGCTGGTCGAGGGCGACAGCCGCCTGGGCGGCGAACGCGGTGAGGATCCGCCGGTCCGCGGCGGGCAGCGACCGCCCGGTGAGCGAGAGGCACAGGTTGTCGCGCACGGGAATGTCGACCCGGTCGTGGAGCCGGTCGTCGACCCGGTCGCCGGTGGGGGAGCCCCCCGTCGCCGACAGATCGGTGCCGACGGTCATCACCGGATGCCAGTCGGCGGTGGGCTGCTTGTCGCCGACACGTTCGAGCAGCGTCACCGAGGTCATCCCGAAGGTCTCCTGGGCACGGCCGAGGAGGGCGGGCAGGGCGTCCTCGCCGCGCAGCACGCTGCCGGCGAGCATGGAGAGGGTGGCGGCCTCGGCGGAGGCGCGCACGGCCTGCCCGTAACGCCGGGCGGAGATGGACACGACCCGGCTGACCAGGCCGGCGACCAGGACGAAGCCGAGCAGCGCCAGCGCGTTGTCGCCGTCCGCGACGGTCCAGTCGTTGACCGGGGCGGTGAAGTAGTAGTTGAGCAGCAGCGAGCTGGTGACGGCGCAGAGCAGCGCGGGCCCGAACCCGCCGACGAGCGCCACGATGACCGTGATCAGCAGGTAGCCGAGCATCTCCGTGGTCAGGTTGAACGTGCCCCGGCTGGCGGTGAGGCCGGCGGTGAGCGCCGGGACGAGCGCGAGCGTGAGCACCGTGGCGAGGATGCGCCGGCGTGGCTCCAGCGCCGCGGTTCGGGCGCGGGCGCGGGGACGGCGTCGGGCGAGCCGCCAGCCGTTCCGGCCGGGCCGGTGCGCCCGCTCCTCCTCGCCACCCGCCGGGGTCCGCCGGTGTCCCCACGCCTCGGAATGGGTGACCATGTGGACGTCGATGGAGCCGGACCTGCTGGTCGTGGTCGTGCCGATGCCGGGGCTGAGGCTGCGGGCGAACCGGCCGCGCCTGCTGGCGCCGAGCACGAGCTGGGTGGCGTTCTCGGCCCGGGCGAAGTCGAGGAGCGCGGTGGGGACGTGGTCGCCGATCACCTGGTGGTAGCTGCCGCCAAGGCTCTCGACCAGGGCGCGCTGCCGGGCGAGAGCGGACGGGTCCGCGCCGGTCAGGCCGTCGGAGCGGGCGACGTGGACCGCGAGCAGGTCGGCGCCCTTGCTGCGGGCGGCGATGCGGCTGGCGCGGCGGATCAGCGTGTCGCCCTCGGGCCCGCCGGTGAGCGCCACGACGACCCGTTCGCGGGTCTCCCAGGTGCCGCCGATGCCGTGGTCGGCGCGGTAGCGGTCGAGCTGGTCGTCGACCTTGCCGGCGAGCCAGAGCAGGGCGAGTTCGCGCAGCGCGGTGAGGTTGCCGACGCGGAAGTAGTTGGCCAGGGCGGCGTCCACCTTCTCGGGCCCGTAGACGTTGCCGTGGGCCATCCGGCGGCGTAGTGCCTCGGGGGCCATGTCGACGAGTTCGACCTGGTCGGCGCGGCGGACGACGTCGTCGGGGACGGTCTCCCGCTGCGGGACGCCGGTGATGGTCTCGACGACATCGTTGAGCGACTCCAGGTGCTGGACGTTGACGGTGGAGATGACGTCGATGCCGGCGGCGAGCAGTTCCTGGACGTCGAGCCAACGCTTGGTGTGACGGCTGCCCGGGACGTTGGTGTGCGCCAGCTCGTCGACGAAGGCGACCTCGGGATGTCGGGCGAGGACGGCGTCAAGGTCCATCTCGGTGAACGATCCGCCCCGGTGCTCGAGGATCTGCCGGGGGATGATCTCCAGGCCGTCGAGCATGGCGGCGGTGCGTGGCCGGCCGTGGGTCTCGACGAAACCGATGACGACGTCGGTGCCCCGGTCGGCGCGGCGGTGGGCCTCGTCGAGCGCGGCGTAGGTCTTGCCGACGCCCGGTGCGGCGCCCAGGTAGATCCGCAGGGTCCCTCGTGTCACCCGCCCATCGTGCGGGCGGGGACAGCCCGCTGGAAGGCCCCGCGGCCGTCTCCTCCGACGGTTCTCATGATCGCCGTTAGTGGTGCGTGAGAAAGTGCCGCGTCGCTGTTAGAAACCTGTGAGAGATCACCAGAACCGGGATCCACCGAGCTTTACTGGCGACGCTGCCCGATCCTGCCGCTCACGGCGGTCCAGGGGGGCTTGCTTCCGTTGCCGGCGAGGGAGGACTCGTGCTCGACGTGGTGTACGCGGCGCTGACACCGGGGTGTTTCGCGCTGCTCGCGCTTGTGTTGCGGGGGGTCGAGCGGCTGTGACCGCGGAGAACATAGCCGGCCTTGTCCTGGCGATCGGGCTGGGAGTCTTCGTGATCGCGGCCCTGCTGTTTCCGGAGCGTTTCTAGTGTCCGCCACGACCGCGGGTGTTCTGGTTGTCCTGCTCCTGGTCGCCGCGCTGGCGGTGACGTACCGGCCGTTCGGTGACCACATGTACCGGGTGTACGCGAGCGAGAAGCACCTGCCGGTGGAACGGGCGGTCTACCGGCTGACCGGGGTGAATCCGGGCGTGGGCCAGCGGTGGCCGGTGTACGCCCGCAGCGTGCTCGCCTTCTCGTCGGTGTCCGTGCTGTTTCTGTACCTGATGCAGCGGGTCCAGGGTCATCTGCCGTGGAATCCTGGATTCTCCGGGGTCTCGCCAGCGCTGGCCTGGAACACCGCCGTGAGTTTCACGACGAACACGAACTGGCAGGCGTACTCCGGTGAGTCGACGATGTCGCACCTCACCCAGATGACCGGCCTGGCGGTGCAGAACTTCGCCTCGGCCGCTGTCGGCATCTCGGTGGCTATCGCGGTCGTGCGCGGTTTCGCGCGCCGGCGGGCGCCGGTCGCGGCCGGGCCGGGCAGCATGGACGGCGTCGTGGGCACCGGTGACGAGATCGGCAACTTCTGGGTCGATCTGACCAGGACGATCGTGCGGATCCTGCTGCCGATCTGTGTCGTCGGCGCGGTCGTGCTGATCGCCGGCGGAGTGGTCCAGAACCTGCACGGCAACCAGCTCGTGACGACGCTGGCCGACGGCGAGCAGGCGATCACGGGTGGGCCGGTGGCCAGCCAGGAGGTCATCAAGGAGCTCGGCACCAACGGCGGCGGCTTCTACAACGTCAACTCGGCGCATCCGTTCGAGAACCCGGCGGCGTGGACGAACCTGTTCGAGATCTATCTCCTGCTGATGATCGCCTTCTCGCTGCCGCGCACCTTCGGCCGGATGGTCGGGGACAGGCGCCAGGGCCTGGCGATCGTCGCGGCGATGGCGCTGATCGCGCTGGGCAGCCTCGCGGTGAACATGGCCTTCCAGGGCGCGCACCACGGAACCGTCCCCGAGGCCGTCGGAGCCGCCACGGAGGGCACCGACACCCGTTTCGGTGTCGCGAACTCGGCGCTTTTCGCCACCGCCACCACGTTGACATCCACCGGCGCGGTGAACTCCTTCCACGACTCCTACACAAGCCTCGGCGGTGCCTCGCTGCTGTTCAACATGATGCTGGGCGAGGTCGCGCCGGGAGGTGTCGGCTCAGGTCTGTACGGAATGCTGATCCTCGCCGTGGTGACGGTGTTCGTCGCCGGACTGATGATCGGGCGCACACCGGAGTACGTCGGGAAGAAGATCGGCGCGCGCGAGATGAAGTTCGCGTCGCTGTACTTCCTGACCACACCGATCATCGTGCTGCTCGGAACCGGCACCGCGATGGCGATGCCCGGCCAGCGGGCCGGCATGCTCAACTCCGGCGCGCACGGCCTGTCCGAGGTCCTCTACGCCTTCACCTCCGCGGGCAACAACAACGGATCGGCCTTCGCCGGCATCACCGTGAACACCACCTGGTACAACACCGCGCTCGGCCTGGCGATGATGTTCGGCCGATTTCTCCCGATGATTTTCGTGCTCGGGCTCGCGGGTTCGCTCGCCCGGCAGGCACCGGTACCCGTCACGGCCGGAACGCTGCCGACGCACCGGCCTCAGTTCGTCGGGATGCTCGCCGGCGTCACCCTGATCATCGTGGCGCTCACCTTCTTTCCCGCGCTGGCTCTCGGGCCCCTCGCGGAAGGGATCCACTGACCGATGAGTACCACCACCATCGCCACCCGCCCGGACGCCCCAGGCAACGCCCCCGGCAACCGCCGGGAGGCTGTCGCGGACCGGCCGCGCCGGGTCGGGGGCGGCCTGCTCGACCCGAAGCAGCTCTGGAAATGCCTGCCAAGCGCCGTGCGCAAGCTCGACCCGCGCACCCTGTGGCACAACCCGGTGATGCTGATCGTCGAGGTCGGCGCCGCGTTCACCGCTGTTCTCGCGATCACCGACCCGTCGACGTTCGGCTGGCTGATCACGGTCTGGCTGTGGCTCACCGTGATCTTCGCGAACCTCGCCGAGGCCGTCGCCGAGGGACGTGGCAAGGCCCAGGCGGCGGCCCTGCGCCGCACCCGGACCGACACCGTCGCCCGCCGGCTCACCGGCTGGCAGCCCGGTCAGGCCGGTCAGGCCGGGCAGGGCGTCGAGGCCGTCGAGGACGCGACCGTGGAGCAGGTTCCCGCGCCGCTGCTCGCCCGGAACGACCTCGTCGTCGTGGACGCGGGGGAGTTCATCCCCGGTGACGGGGACATCGTCGCGGGCATCGCCAGTGTCGACGAGTCAGCGATCACCGGCGAGTCGGCGCCGGTGATCCGCGAGTCCGGCGGCGACCGGTCCTCGGTCACCGGCGGGACGAGGGTGCTCTCCGACCGGATCGTCGTGCGGATCACCCAGCAGCCCGGGGAGAGCTTCATCGATCGGATGATCGCCCTGGTCGAGGGCGCGAACCGGCGGAAGACCCCGAACGAGATCGCGCTCAACATCCTGCTGGCCGCACTCACCGTCATCTTCCTGTTGGCTGTCGCCACCCTGCAGCCACTGGCGATCCACGCGAAGGCGCAGCAGCCGGCGCTCCCGGACAGCTCCACCCTGACCGGCGACGGCATCACCGGGATCGTGCTGGCGTCGCTGCTGGTCTGCCTGATCCCGACCACCATCGGCGCACTGCTCTCCGCGATCGGCATCGCCGGGATGGACCGGCTCGTCCAGCGCAACGTGCTCGCGATGAGCGGCCGGGCCGTCGAGGCCGCCGGGGACGTCAACACCCTGCTGCTCGACAAGACCGGCACCATCACCCTGGGCAACCGGCAGGCGAGTGCCTTTCTCTCGGTCGGCGACGTGAGCGAGGCCGAGCTGGCGGATGCCGCGCAGCTCTCGTCGCTCGCCGACGAGACCCCCGAGGGGCGTTCCGTCGTGGTGTTCGCGAAGGAGCGCCACGGCCTGCGGGAACGCACTCCCGGCGAGCTGCGGCACGCCACGTTCGTGCACTTCACCGCCCAGACCAGGATGTCCGGCGTCGACCTCGCCGCCCAGCCGGCGGACGGCCCGGAGCCCGGTGCCGCGGAGCCGGGTGCCGTTGAGCTTGGCGCTGCGGTGCCCGGCTCCGCGGAGCCCGGCGCGGGAGCGGGAGCGGGAGCGGGGGTGCGGCGGGTCCGCAAGGGCGCGGCGAGTGCGGTCACCCGGTGGGTACGGGAGAACGGCGGCCACGTCCCGGCCCAGGTGGGGGAGATCGTCGACGGCATCTCCGCCTCGGGGGGCACCCCGCTTGTCGTCGGTGAGGTGACCGAAGGGCCGTCCGGGTCGAGCGCGCGGGTCCTGGGCGTCATCCAGCTCAAGGACGTCGTGAAGTCCGGCATGCGGGAACGGTTCGACGCCATGCGCCGGATGGGCATCCGCACCGTCATGATCACCGGGGACAACCCGCTCACCGCGAGGGCGATCGCCGAGGAGGCGGGGGTCGACGACTTCCTCGCCGAGGCCACCCCGGAGGACAAGCTCGCGCTGATCCGCCGGGAGCAGGCCGACGGCAAGCTGGTCGCGATGACCGGCGACGGCACCAACGACGCACCCGCGCTCGCGCAGGCAGACGTCGGAGTGGCGATGAACACCGGCACGTCGGCCGCGAAGGAGGCCGGCAACATGGTCGACCTCGACAGCGACCCAACTAAGCTGATCGAGATTGTCGAAATAGGCAAGCAGCTACTCATCACCCGCGGGGCGCTGACGACCTTCTCCATCGCCAACGACGTCGCCAAGTACTTCGCGATCATCCCGGCGATGTTCGCCGGCGTCTACTCCGGCCTGGACACGCTCAACGTCATGCGGCTGGCCAGCCCCGAGTCGGCGATCCTCTCCGCGGTCATCTTCAACGCCCTCGTCATCGTCGCCCTGATTCCGCTCGCGCTGCGCGGCGTGCGGTACACGCCGGCCAGCGCCTCGAAGCTGCTCAGCCGCAACCTCTACCTCTACGGCCTCGGCGGGATCGTCGTCCCCTTCGTCGGTATCAAGGCCATCGATCTTCTCGTCCAGTTCGTTCCGGGAGTGGGCTGAACCATGCCGACACGGTTTCCGTCCTGGCTGCGCCAGCACCTCGCGGCGCTGCGCACCCTGCTCGTCCTCACCGTGGTCCTAGGGGTCGCATACCCGCTCGCGATCCTCGCCGTCGCCCAGCTACCCGGCCTGAAGGACCGGGCCGACGGCTCCCTCGTCACCAACGCGCGGGGGCAGCACGTCGGCTCGTCCCTGATCGGCCAGTCGTTCACCGACAGCGACGGCAACCCGCTGCCCGCCTACTTCCAGAGCCGGCCGTCCGCCGCGGGCGACGGCTACGACCCGACCTCCACCTCGGCGTCCAACCTCGGCCCCGAGGACGTCGTCGACACCGTCGACGACCCCGCCACCCCCGACGACGAGAGCGGGCAGAGCCTGCTCACCCAGGTCTGCGCGCGCAGCCTGGCGATCGGTGAACGGGAAGGAGTCGACGGAGCCCGCAGGTACTGCACCGCCTCGGGCGTCGGGGCCGTCCTCGCCGCCCACCACGCCGGCCCCGGTTTCGACGGCCCGATCACCCGGGTGGTGAGCGTCAACGAGGCCTGCCCCACCACCCCGTTCCTCGCCACCTACCAGGGCGTCGCGGTCGCCTGCCGGGAGCCCGGTGACGACATCGCCGCCGGCGAGCGGGTCGTCGTCCGCGGCGGCGCTCCCGACAACCCGGCCGTGCCCGCCGACGCCGTGACCGCCAGCGGCAGCGGCCTCGACCCCGGCATCAGCCCGGCCTACGCCGAGCTGCAGATTCCCCGGGTCGCCCGTGAGCGCGGGCTGCCCGTCGACCGGGTCGCGGCCCTCGTCGACGAGAACACCACCGGACGGGCCCTGGGCTTCATCGGCGAACCGAGCGTCAACGTCCTCGCGCTGAACCTCGATCTGGACCGCGTGTCCGCGGGGCCCTGAGCCAGACTCGACAGCTCGACAGCTCGACAGCTCGATAAGTTCGACCGGTGCCGTTCCCCCTGCGCGGGATCCGCGTCCTCGACCTTTCTCGTTCCTTCCCCGGTGGTTACTGCACACGGTTGCTCGCCGACCTCGGGGCCGAGGTGGTCAAGGTCGAGGCGCCGGGTGTCGGTGACCCGTTGCGGGGCCCGACCGGGATCTCGCCGACCCATGTCGGGCTGAACCACGGCAAGCGATCCGTCACGCTCGACACCCGAGGCGAGGTTGGGATCGAGGTGCTGCGCAAGCTCGTCGCCTCGGCCGACGCCGTCGTCGACAGCGCTCGGCCGGGTGCGCGGGAGGCGGCGGGCTTCGCGTACGCGCAGGCGGCCGAGGTGAACCCGCGGCTGGTCTGGGCGAGTCTGTCGTCGTTCGGCCTCGACGGCCCGTACGCCGGCCGCGCCGGGCACGAGATCACCTTCCTCGGCCACTCTGGAGCCCTGGCCGCGATCGCGGAGCAGCTTCCGTGGATGCCGCAGACGCCGATCGCCGCGCCGCTGGCGGGAGCGGTCGCGGCGATGGCCGTCTCCGCCTCGCTCGCCCGGGCGGCGCACACCGGTGTCGGCTCCTTCGTCGACGTCTCGCTCGACGACGTCGCGACCTGGATGTTGTCCGGTATGCCGGGCCGGTTCTCGGGCACCGAGTCCGGCATGGGCTGGGCGGCGGGCCGCCGGCTCTACCGGTGCGCCGACGGCCGGTGGGTGACGGTCGCCGCCGCGGAGCCCCGGACCTGGCAGGCGCTGTGCCGGGTGCTCGGTGCCGAGGACCTGGTCGAACGGTTGCGGGCCGGTGCGGACGAGCAGGTGGCGATGGCGGAGCGGTTCGAGAAGGTGTTCGTGACGAGGCCGGCGGCGGCCTGGGTCGCCTCGGATCCCGAGGCGACGATCGGGGCGGTGAACGAGGGGCCGGATCTGGTGGACGACCCGCACGCCGCAGCCCGCGGCGCGCTCGTGGACGTCGCGGGGACGCTGGTCCCCGCGGCACCGTTCCGCTTCGGCGACGACGAAGGGCGACGGCCGCCGGCCGCACCGCCGCCCGCCGCATTGCCGCCGGCCGGACCGCCGGTGCTGGGTGGCGACACCGACGACGTGCTTCGCGCGGCCGGGGTCAGCGACGAGGAGCTGGCCCGGCTGCGGGCTGACGGCATCATCTGACGTCCACAGGGCAGACCTGACGTCGGCCCGGCCACGCGCTCTCAGCAGACCCGTCCCCGGGCCAGGTAGTCCTGGAGGTCCCGCTCAGGACGCGCGGGCCGCGGACACCGCTTTGACAGCCGTCCTGATCAGATCGGCTACTGCGGCCGGCCGGGAGAACATCACCAGGTGGGACGAGTCCACCTCGAGCATGTCGACCCCCGCCCGCCGGTAACCGAAGTACTGGACCTCCGGATTGATGGCGTGGTCCGAGGTGGCGACGATGCCCCAGGCCGGCCTGGTCCGCCAGGCGGCAGCGGACGCGTTCTCCCCGAACGCGACCGCGGACAACGGCCGCTGCGACACGGCGAGCACCGCGGTGACGGCCGGGTCGACGTCATGGGCGAAGACCGCCGGGAACCTCTCAATGTCGACCGAGAGATCGACGCCATCCGGGAAGGGCGTCGCGACCAGCGACCCGGCCAGGTCTGGGTCGGGAAAGCGGCCCTGGAGCTCACCGAGGGATTCGCCCTCCTCGGGGACGAATCCGGCGAGATAGACCAGGCCCTCGACGTTCTCCGCGACACCCGCCACGGTGATCACCGCACAGCCGTACGAGTGGCCGACCAGGAGAACGGGACCCTCGATGGCCGCGAGGACCGACCCGATGTACTCGGCGTCGCCGCCGAGCGAGCGGTTCGGCACGGCAGGCACCACCACCTTGAGACCATCGGCGAGCAGCTCGGGAACCACGCGGGCAAAACTTGACGCGTCGGCGAAAGCGCCGTGGACGAGGACGACGGTCGGCAGTGACATGCTCTTCTGCTCCCTGGACTTGAGTGTGGGCCCGAGTACACCACCCGGTAGTTGACGATTTGTGCATTGCTGCTGCACGGGGTTGCCGGATGAGCACGACTCCGGCGGGCCGCGGTCGTACGATGCGTGACGCGGTTGGTTCGCTCCTGCTGCCGGCGTGCCGTCAAGCCCGTTCACCGGGCTCGCGGTGGCGGCGGTGGAGGGGCGTCGTGAGAGGGAACCCGGTGCGAATCCGGGACTGCCCCGCAGCGGTATGTGGGAACGAACGCCGTCACCACGCACTGGGTGGACTGTCTCCGCCTGGGAAGCGATGGCCAGTAGGTTCACCGGTCCCCGTTGGCCGGTGGGTGCCCGCGAGTCCGAAGACCTGCCCGCCGCTCGCGCGCCGCCGGCGCGTGATGGTCCGTGACCGCGTGGGCGGGTCGCCGGGCCGGGCGTGCGGGGTACGGCGTCACCTGCCGGTGTCGATCACCTGCCGGTGTCTCCCGGTGCTCCTCGCGCCCGGCGTTCTGCCGTCCTTCCCGTTTCCCGGTCACGGCCACTGGTGTGTTTCCCGAGGGAAGGAAACTCATGGCCGACCTCACCGTTCGTCCCCGTCAGGTGGTTCAGGCGGTGTTCCCGTGGTGAGCACGACGGTCGCCGGGTACCCCCGCACCGGGCCGGCGCGGGAGCTGGAGACCCTGACCGGGGCCTACCGAGCCGGGCGGCTTGGTGCGGAGGAGCTGCTCTGGATGGCGCGGCGGATGCGGGCGGAGATCTGGCGGGAGCTCGCCGACGCCGGGCTGGACACGGTGCCGTCCAACACGTTCTCGTTCCACGACCAGGTTCTTGACGTCGCGGTGATGTGTGATGCGGTGCCGGACCGATTCCGTGCCGTTGCGCGCTCGTTCGATCCGCTCGCCGGGCCGCTGGACGTCTACTTCGCGATGGCCCGGGGTGCTGCCGGGGTGGCGCCGCTGGAGACGACCACCTGCTCCGACCCGAACTACCACCATCTGGTGCCCGAGCTCGGGCCGTCGACCCGGTTGATGCTGGTCGACGACAAGCCGCTGCGGGAGTTTCGGGAGGCGGCCGCGCTGGGGGTGGTGACCCGGCCCGTGCTGGTCGGCCCGCTCACGTTCCTGCTGCTGGCGAAGGCGTCCGCCGGCGCGCCGGACGGCTTCCGCCCGTTGGACCTTCTCGACGGTCTCGTGGAGTGCTACGCCGAGCTGCTCGGCCGGCTCGCGGCGGCGGGTGCGGACTGGGTCCAGCTCGACGAACCGGCGCTCACCGGGGATCTGGGCCAGGAGGAGCTGGTCGCGCTCGGACGTGCCTATCGATGGCTCGGCACGCTCCCCGCCCGGCCCAGACTGCTGGTCTCCACCTGTTTCGGGGAGGTCGGAGAGGCCCTGCCCGTCCTGCGCGACGCCCCCGTGGACGGGGTCGGCCTGGACTTCGTAGGAGGGCCGGGCAACACGGCGGCGCTGGCGCGGGTGGGCGGCCTGGGAGACAGGACACTGTTCGCCGGGGTGGTGAACGGCCACGACGGGCGGCGCGCTGATCTGCCTGGTGCGCTGTCCACCTGCGCTTCGCTGCTCGGTCTTGTAGGCGACCTGGTGGTCACCACCTGCTGCTCGCCGCTGCACGTCCAGCTCGATCATGAGGGGGAGACGTCGCTCGACCCGCCGCCGGTCGACCGGATGGCCTTCGCACGGCAGAAGATCGACGAGGTCGTCCTGCTCGGCCGGGCGCTGCGCGACGGCCGGGAGAACGTCGCCGCCGAGATCGACGCGGCCGAGACCAGGCGGCTGGCTGTCCCAGGGTGAGAGAGCCGTAGGGCGGGTGTCCGGTCGGTGGTGCGGGTGCGAGAATCGCCCCATGCACCGGTTGGACGCCCGGGCCCAGCACCGGCTCATCGACGGCGATCGGGCGTGCGACGCGGTGGCCGCGATCGGCGACCGGGCCGACGTCGCCCGCTGGGCCGGCGTCTTCGCCATGCTCGGCGAACCGGGCCGGCTGGCGATTCTGCTGGCCATCCACTACGCCGGCCCGATCTCGGTCTCCGACCTGGCCGCCGCGGTCGGCATGAACGACGCGGCGGTCTCGCAGGCGCTGCGGCTGCTGCGCCACCAGCAGGCCGTCGTCGCCGAGCGGGACGGGCGAGTGATCCGTTACCGGCTCGTCGATCCCGTCGTCGGCGATCTGCTGACCCGGGTACGCCCCGAGCCGGTGCTGCATCACGGTCCCGCGGCGCACGCCCGCTGAACCTGGCCTGAGCCGTGCCAGTCGGGGTGACTGAACGTAAGTAGATCATGCGTGTGGCCTGCCGTGCCGCTACACATGTCGGGGGGCACCTGTCGTGGGCGAATCGTGAAGTTCACACCGGCCCTGTTGTTTGCGTATCCGCATTGACGTGCAGGTGGGGGGCCCGTACGCTGGCGGAGCTTCAGGACAATGATCGGAAGCCGGTGCGAATCCGGCACGGTCGCGCCACTGTGAACGGTGCCCGTCCCCGACGGTCATCGTGAGTCAGACCCGACGTTGTCCGTTCACCGTTTACGGCTCAGGACGCGTCATCCAGGGAGGCTACGAAGTGGCTTCATGCCCAGCCGTCTGACCGAGGGCCGCTCCTCCGAGCGCCGGTCAGCGTTCCGCCGGCTTTCAGTGAAGCTTCAGCGGTGAGTCCGCCGGGATAATCCCGGCTCTTCTCCCGTTACCCTCCGACGGTCCCGACACGGCCTTCAGTTGTCTTCTCCCGCGGCGCGGCGGGGGAAGCGCGCCGCGGTCTTCCGCGACCGCGCCGGAAAGACCGCCGGTCGACCGGGCGGATTCGCGCGGCCCTTCGGAAACGCCCATCGGGCCGGCGGACCCGTCGCGGCGAACTCGCTTCACCTCTTCTGTCTCACCTCTTCTGTCTTACCCCTTTCTCCGTTCGATGGATTCACCGACGCCACGTTCGCGGCGCCCCGAGACCCGAGGACTCAATGACCACGCGGCGACCCCTGACCGAGACCTGCGATCCGCGGCCCACCCGCGCCGGAACCTCTCCCGGCCCTCGGCGCGGCGCTGCCCGTCGCGGCATCCTGCCCGTGGTGGTGGCAGCGCTGCTGCTCCTGGCCGCACTGGTCGCCTGCAGTCCGAGCCCGACCACCGGGGAGCCGGCGTCGGCGAGCGGAACGCAGGCAGCCCGGCACGAGATCACGGTGGTCGACGACGCCGACCGGGAGGTCGAGATCACCGTGCCGGTCCGCCGGGTCGTCGCGTTCAACACGTTCAACGTGGAGTTCATCCGCGCGGTTGGGGCCTTCGACGCGGTGGTCGGCCTGGACGAGGGCTCGGCCGGGGAGAACTACGCCGGCTACTGGGATGATTTCGACATCACGAAGACCGCCGGCAAGGGGCAGGCCGAGCCCAACTACGAGCAGCTCGCCGCACTGAAGCCCGAGGTCGTCATCTTCCCCCGCAACGGCGCCTGGGAGGAGGCGGCGGGAAAACTCGCCGCCTTCGGCATCAAGACTCTGGTCATCACCGGGTGGGACCAGAACGACCACATCTTCAACGTCGAGCTCATCGGGCAGATCTTCGATCGGCAGGAGCAGGCGTCGAAACTCAACGCCTTCTACACCGAATACCGGGATCTGCTCGCCGAGCGCCTTGCCGGCGTGACTCCGAAGCGGGTCTACCTGGAGAACGACAAGGACTTCGCCTCCCCCGTGCCCGGTTCCGGCTGGCATGACATGGTGACCCTCGGCGGCGGGCAGAACATCTTCGGCGACATCCAGTTCACCGACGCCGATTCCGCCCGCGGTTCGGTGCACCAGCTCGACATCGACCCCGAGGCCGTCCTCGACCGCGATCCGGAACTGATCATTCGCAACACCGGTGGCGGGTACGCCCTGGAGTCGGCCGGTGACCTCTCCGCCGAGCGTGCCAACCTGCTCGGCCGGCCCGGCTGGGACGCCATCACCGCCGTCCGTGACGGGCAGGTGTACACCACGAGCTCCTTCCCGATGAACGCCTGCTCGAAGATCATCGGATCGCTGTACGTGGCGAGCTGGCTGCATCCCGAGGCGATGGCCGGGGTCGCCCCAGACGCGATCATGAAGGAGTGGATCGAGACCTACCAGGGTGTGTCGCTGCCGGACCCGGCTGCCTACCGCCTGCACGCGAGCGCCTGACCTCACTGAGATGACCAGCAGCGGCACAACCCACGACGGCGCGGTGGACGCGGGTGCGGCGGAGTCCTCGGGTACGGCGGAGTCCTACGGTGAGGCGGGGCGGGGAGACCCGTTCCGCCTCGCCGGGCGCCGCAACCGTCCCAAGATCGCGATCCTGGCCGCCGCGGCTCTGCTGCTCGCGGCGACCAGTGTCACGGCGGTAGCGGTGGGCGCGAGCGGCATCTCCCTGCGCGACGTCGGCTGGGCGCTGTGGACCCGGGCGCTCGGCATCACGATCAGCACGGACGAGCTCGCGACCCAGACGGTGGTCTGGGAGCTGCGCCTGCCGCGGGTCGGGCTGGCCGTGGCGGCCGGGGCGGGCCTCGCCGTCGCCGGGGTGGTGCTGCAGGGCCTGCTGCGCAACCCGATGGTCAGCCCGTTCACCCTCGGGATCTCCTCCGCGGCGGCCTTCGGGGCGTCGCTGACGATCCTGTTCGGCGACTCGTCCGGGCGCGGCAGCGTGGGGATGGTCGCCAGCGCGCTCGGGATGGCGCTGCTCTGCGCGGGTCTGCTGCTCGGCCTCTCCTGGCTACGCCAGGCCTCCCCGGTCACCCTGATCCTGGTCGGGACGGCGCTGACCTACCTGTTCCAGGCCCTCACCTCGACGATGCAGTACATCGCCAGCGAGAATCAGCTCTCCGAGATCGTCCGGTGGAGCTTCGGCAGCGTCAACGCGGCGACGTGGGCCCAGGTGGCCGCGGTCGGCATACCCGTACTCGTCGCCACGGCGCTGCTCATCGGGCAGGCCGGCAACCTCAACGCGATCGCGTTCGCCGGCGACGACGCCGCGCGCAGCCTGGGCGTGCACGTCCCCCGGACCAGGCTGATCTGCAGCCTGCTGGCGGTGATGCTCGCCGCGGTCATCGTCAGCTTCACCGGGGTGATCGGCTTCGTCGGGCTGGTCGCTCCGCACATCGCCCGGCTGCTCATCGGCGCCGACCACCGGTTCCTGCTGCCGTTCGCCGCGGTCGCGGGCGCAGTGCTGGTCCTCGCCGCCGACACCGCCGGACGCACGCTGTTCTCCCCGGCGGTCATCCCGGTCGGGATCGTCGTCGCCTTCCTCGGTGCGCCGCTGTTCATCAACCTGATCCTCACGCGCCGGAGGCAGTTCCTTTGACCGCCCCGCAGCCCCCGCCGCCCCTGCCGGCACAGCCGTCGTCCCTGAGCCCGACGTCGGTACCGACACTCGAGATCCGGGGAGCGCACTTCGCCTACGGCCGGCGAACCGTGCTCGACGACCTGGATCTCACGGTGCATCGCGGGACCGTGGTCGGGCTGCTCGGTCCGAACGGCAGCGGTAAGTCAACGCTGATCCGGGGCATCTGCCGGATCCACCGCCCGAAGGCCGGCACCTTCATGCTCGGTGACGTCGACCTGCACCGGCTCCCGCCGCGGGAGCTCGCCCGCACCGCCGCCTACGTGCCGCAGGGCTCGCCCGGCCCGTTCTCCCTCACCGTCACCGAAGCGGTCATGCTCGGCCGCACCCCCCACGTCCGGCTGCGGCCGTCCCGCGAGGACGAGCGGCACGTCCGCGAGGCGATGGAGCTGCTGGACCTGGCCGCGCTGGCTGACTGGTATGTGGACGAGCTCTCCGGCGGGCAGGCCCAGCGGGTCGTCATCGCCCGCGCACTCGCGCAGCAGCCCCAGGTGCTGCTTCTGGACGAGCCCACCAGCGCTCTCGACCTGCGCCACCAGGTCGAGACCCTGCACCTCGTCCACACCCTGGCCGTCGAGCGGGACCTGTACGTGCTGATGGCGATCCACGACCTGAACCTCGCGGCCCGTTTCTGCCATCAGGTCGCCCTGCTGCACGACGGCCGCATCGTGACCGCCGGTGCGCCGGCCGGCGTCTACCGGGCCGACCTGCTGGAGCAGGTCTACGGCCTGCCGGTGGAGATCGACATCCGCGCCGGCGTGCCGGAGGTCCGGCCCTGCCTGCCCGCCCGGCGCGTGGCGCCGTCATAGCTCGACGACGGGCGCCACGGGCCTGGCGTCAGGTCAGTCCCCGACGGCAGCCCCGGCAGCGGCTGCCTCGATCTTGAACCCGATCCGACCCGACCCGACCCGGCTCGGCCGCTGGCTGGCTGGCTGGCGAGCCGGCCCGTGCTACCGGTCAGGCCGCAGCGCCGGCCGCCGGGCCGACTGCCGAGCCGACCAGGTTGCGGTACACGTCACGGGTTGCTGTCGACCGATTGAGGGTGATGAAGTGCAGGCCCGGCGCTCCGCCCGCGAGGAGCCGGGCGGACAGCGCGGTGGCGACCTCGATCCCGATCTCCCGCACCGCCATGGCGTCGTCGGCGACCGCCTCCAGCCGGCGGGCCAACGCCGGCGGGAAGGCCGCGCCGGAGAGCTGCGCCATCCGGGTGATCTGCGCGACGTTGGTCACCGGCATCACGCCAGGCACGATCGGCTGGTCGCAGCCCAGCCGGGCAAGCCGTTCGACCAGGCGGAAGTAGGCGTCGGCGTCGAAGAAGAACTGGGTGATGGCGTACCCCGCACCGGCCCGGAACTTGCCGGCCAGCACCCGTGCGTCGGCGTCGAGGTCGGCCGCGCGTGGGTGCTTGTCCGGAAACGCGGCCACGCCGACGCAGAAGTCGCCGAGTGACCGGACGAACGTCACCAGCTCGTCCGCATACGCGAACCCATTGGGGTGGCGCACCCAGGTGCCGAGCGGATTTCCGGGCGGGTCACCACGCAGCGCGAGAATGTCGCGAATGCCCGCACCCGCATAGCTGCCGATCACTCGGCGCAGCTCGGCGCGTGAATGGTTCACGGCGGTGAGGTGGGCGATCGGGGTGAGGGATGTCTCGGTGCCGATCCGTTCGGAGATGCGTACCGTTCCGTCCCGCGTCGATCCACCTGCGCCGTAGGTGACCGACACGAATGACGGCCGTAGCGCCTCGATTTCACGCAGTGCCGTCCACAGGTGCCGCTCCCCGCCCGGCGTCTTCGGTGGGAAGAACTCGAACGAGTACGATGTCACCCCCGAGGCGAGGAACTCGCTCATCGTGGCGGGCCGCCGCGGGCTGCGCGGGCGTGCCTCGATGGATCCCATGGTCTGCACCTGTCCTCACCGCGTAGGGCTGATGATGGTGGACGGGCGCCTGGCGGGCGGGAAATCCCGGGCAGGGTCCTCGGGCGTCCAGCACGGACGCGCAGGAAGGCTCACGCTGATCGTCCTCCAGCACCTCGTGGAAGCGTCATTCGGTGCCGTGGCCGGTATCCTGGCTGACGGAAGAGCGTCTCCGGCCCGGCCTTCCCAGGCTGCACGCAGCCCAGTGACCTCCGCGTCACCGCGGATCGGCCGGAGACTTCCGAACACAGTGGCGAGGGCCGTGCCGGCATCGCACCGGCTTCCCGAGCACCACGGCGCGGCCAGGTTATGCGTGATGGCGACCACCGACAAGACTGCCACGCAAGACGTTGTCCAAATCCGGTAACTGATCGACGGTTTCCAGCGAAGGCCTGACCGCGGCCACGGTCCCCTCACTGCTGGCACAGGCGCGCGAATCCGCCGGGAGCGACTCCGTGCCTGCCTCGTTCCTCGAACCGCGACGCGAGCGAAAGCAGACGGCAGGCCTTCAGTTCGGTCTCGTGCCATTCGGCAGTGGGGTCACTGCCCCAGGTGATGCCGGCTCCCGTGCCGAACAGGAGCCGGTCACCGTCGAGCCAGAACGTCCGGATGGTGACACAGAGCCGTGCCCGGTTGTTGTCCGCGTCCACCCAGCCCATGGCGCCGCAGTACAGGCCCCGCGGTACCGGCTCAACCGCGCCGATGATCCGTAGCGCGCTGGATTTCGGCGCGCCGGAGACGGACCCGGGCGGCATGGTGGCGGCGAGCAGCTCAGGCCAACCGGTCCCGGGCGCCAGCTGTGCCTCGACGGTCGACACCAGGTGGACCAGCCCTGGATGTCTCTCGACAGCGCACAGCGAGGAGACCTTCACCCCACCCGGCCGCGCCACCTGGCCCAGGTCGTGGCGCATCAGATCGACGATCATGACGTTCTCGGCGTAGTCCTTCTCCCGCAGATCTGCCGTCGTCCGCCCGGTGCCCTTGATCGGGCCCGAGCGGACCAGGTCGCCCTCGCGGGCCAGGAACAGCTCCGGCGACGCCCCCACGATCCGCAGGTCGGCCTCGGGCACGTCGAGCACCATGGAGTACGGCGCGGGATTGCCGCGGGCGACGGCGGCCGCCAACGCCGCCAGATCACGGCCGCCTGGTGCCGTCTCCATCTCCGCTGACAGCAGTCGGCACAAATTCACCTGGTAGACCTCGCCAGCGGCGATCTCGGCACGGATCGCTTCCACCCCTGCGAGGTACTCCGCCTGGTCGAGCGAGGTGCGCCAGCTGCCGTGGGACGGACCGGCCCACGCGCCACGGATGAGGCCCGTGAGCGCGGGAGCCGGCCGCACGTCGCGGAACCGAACGAAACGCGCGAGCCCTTCGAAGCCGAGGGCCACGCCCCAGAAGCCGCCTCGATCGAGAACACGCGGATCATCCGCGACCTCCGCGACTCCGGTGGCGAGACGTCCACCGGCGAACAGGAACGAGCCGCGATCGCTGTGGCCCGTCACCGCGCGGTCAGATCGGGGGCCGCACCTGGCGGGCCGCGGCGACCAGATTGGTGAGGGTCGCGCGAACCTCGGGGTAGCCGCGGGTCTTGAGCCCGCAGTCGGGATTCACCCACAGCCGTTCCGACGGGAAGGCATCGGTCGCGATGCGCAGGTGTTCGGCGATCTCGTCGACCGAGGGCACCCGTGGCGAGTGGATGTCCCACACCCCCGGGCCGACCTCGTTCGGGTAGTCGGCCCGGGCGAGGTCGGCGACGATGGCCATCTTCGAGCGCGCCGCCTCCAGGCTGATGACGTCGGCGTCCATGTCGATGATCGCCTGGAGCACGTCGCCGAACTCGGCGTAGCACATGTGGGTGTGGATCTGGGTCTCGTCGCGGACCCCGGAGGTGGTCAGCCGGAAGGCATCGACCGCCCAGGCCAGGTACGCGGCCCGGTCGCCGTCACGCAGCGGGAGAGTCTCCCGCAGCGCGGGCTCGTCCACCTGGATGACCCCGATGCCCGCGGCCTCCAGATCCGTCACCTCGTCGCGCAGCGCGAGGGCGACCTGCCGGGCGGTGTCGGCCCGCGGCTGGTCGTCGCGGACGAACGACCAGGCCAGCATGGTGACCGGGCCGGTGAGCATGCCCTTGACCGGCTTGTCGGTGAGGCTCTGGGCGTAGGTGGCCCACTCGACGGTCATCGGCCTCGGGCGGGAGACGTCACCGAGGATGATCGGCGGCCGGACGTAGCGCGAGCCGTAGGACTGCACCCAGCCGTCCGTCGTTGCGAGGAACCCGTCCAGCTGCTCGGCGAAGTACTGCACCATGTCGTTGCGTTCGGGCTCGCCGTGGACCAGAACGTCCAGGCCGAACTCCTCCTGCTCGGCGATCACGTCACGGATCTCGTCCCGCATCGCCGCAACGTAGCTGTCCGGGCTCATGGTGCCGGTGCGCAGCGCGGCCCGGGCGCTGCGCAGACCCGCGGTCTGGGGGAACGACCCGATTGTGGTCGTCGGCAGCGGGGGCAGGTTCAGCCTCTCGGCCTGCACCAGATCGCGCTTGCCGTAGGGGCTCGCCCGGTACAGGTCCGCGTCGGCCACGGCGCCGGCCCGCTGCCGCACCGCGTCGACCCTGACGAGCGGTGAGGCGGCACGGGAGGCCAGCCGCTCGGCGTTGGCCCGCAGGAGATCGGAGACCGCGTCACGCCCGGCAGTCAGGCCTTTGGTGAGGGTCACGATCTCGTCGAGCTTCTGCCGGGCGAACGCCAGCCATCCCGCGATGCCGGGGTCGAGGTCGCGTTCGAGGGCGACGTCCAGCGGCACGTGCAGCAGCGAGCAGGACGCCGAGACGTCGACCCGGCCGGCCAGGCCGCGCAGGTTCTCGAGGATGTCGAGGGCGGCGGTCAGGTCGGCGGCCCAGATGTTGTGCCCGTTGACCACACCGGCGACGAGCCGCTTGTCGCCGAGGCCACCGGCCGCGGTGAGATCGGCCAGGTTGGCCGACGCCGGCCCGACGAAGTCGAGCCCGATGCCGTCGAGGTCGCTGTCGCGCAGCACCGGCAACGCCTCGCCGACCCGGTCGAAGTAGGTGGCGAGCAGCAGCTTCGGCCGGTCCACCCCCGCGGTCAGGGTGGCGTAGGCACCGCGCAGCGCGTCGAGGACGGCCGCCGGCTGGTCGAGGACGAGCGCCGGCTCGTCGAGCTGGACCCATTCGGCTCCGGCGGCGCGCAGCCGCGCAAGCAGATCGGCGTACAGCGGCACGATCCGGTCCAGCAGCGACAGCGGCTCGAACCCGTCGCCGACCTCGGGAGCTGGCTTGGCCAGCAGGAGGAACGTCACCGGGCCGACCAGAACCGGACGGGTGATCACGCCGGCGTTGCTGGCCTCGGTGAACTCGCGCAGCGGCTTCTCCGGGTCCAGCGCGAAGGAGGTGTCCGGGCCGAGCTCAGGCACCAGGTAGTGGTAGTTGGTGTCGAACCACTTGGTCATCTCCAGCGGCGCCACCTGGTCGTTTCCGCGGGCCATGGCAAAGTAGCGGTCCAGCCTGCCCTGCGGGGTGCTCACGTCCGGGACGGCCTCGCGGTGCCGCGGCGGAACCGCACCCAGCAGGACGGCGGTGTCGAGCACATGGTCGTAGAGCGAGAAGTCGTTGCTCGGGATCTCCTCGACCCCGGCGTCGCGCAGCAGCTGGAGGCGTTCCCGGCGCAGCTGGCGGGTCGTCGCCAGCAGCTGCTCGGCGTCGCTGCTGCCAGCCCAGTACGCCTCGGTCGCCTTCTTCAGCTCCCGCTTGCTCCCCTGTCGGGGGTATCCGTACACCGTCGCGCGACTTGCCGGACCGGTGGTGCTCATGGCCTCTCCTTCGCGAGTCCATTCGACCTCGCGAAAGCGCCAGCACGGCACCGACACCCATCCCGGTCCTGGACGAACGCGGACCAGCAGGTATCGACGGCGCGGACCCGCCCACGAGGCCACAGCCAAACGCGCCCGCGATCGCGGACACGCACAGCGGGCAGGTCTTCGGACTCGCGGGCTCTCCCGATCCGTTCGGATCGGGGTTTCTACTGGCCGTCGCTTCCCAAACCCGGGCCTGGCCGGTGCATCACTGGCCGGGCCCACGCGGGTTCAGTGCTGTCGCGCCACTCCTCTCGGGGTGGCATCGGACGGCGTTCGTTCCCACTCACCGCTGCGGGGCAGTCCCGGATTCGCGCCGGGTTCCCTCTCACGTCTCCCACAGCATCGCCACCCCCGTTGAGGTGAGGAGCTGTGATCGAACCAGCTGCATTCAGCAGCCTAGCAACGGTGGGACGGGCACGTGACCGCGGCCGGCACCGCGGGCGCGGCGCTGGCCACGACACGGCTGGCCGCGGCCGGGCGGAGGAGACGAAGCTCGTGGGTGGCACCCCGTATGATCGTGGGCGCGGTGGGTTCGTCCTCCCGCGGTGGGGTCGGCCCGGGTGGGCTGCCGGAGTGTGCGAGGAACCTCGACATCTCGTGGCAGCGACGGGTGGGCCTGGCAGTGAGGGGACGTCGTAAGAGGGAACCCGGTGCGAGTCCGGGACTGCCCCGCAGCGGTGAGTGGGAACGAACGCCGTCAGTACGCACTGGGTGGATGGTGTACCTGGGAAGCGGCGGCCAGTAGGTTCGTCGGCCGGTCGGCCGACGGTCGTCCGCGAGTCCGAAGACCTGCCCCCCGCCCGCGCGCCGCCGGCGTGCGGGGGTCCGTGACCTCGCGGGTGGGTCGGTGGCCGATGGCGTGTCGCGGGTACGACCGCGGCCGAACGGGCGGGCTGCGCGTCGGTCTCGGGAAAGCCGCCGAGGTGGAATCCGGCATCCGTCCGCCGGCCCCGTGGCGCCCGCCGTCGCGTGGTCGCCTGCCTCCTTCGTACGGCTCACCGACCACGGCGTGCTTCCCGAGGGATGGAACCCATGTCGGTTTCTGGCGACGGCGACGACAGCGACATCGGCACGGTCAGCACAACCGTTCTGGGGTATCCACGGATTGGTCGAGCCCGTGAGCTCAAGGTGGCGACCGAGGCGTACTGGGCGGGTCGTATCGACGCCGCCGAACTGGAACGCACAGGCGCTGCGCTGCGTGCGCAGGTATGGACCGAGCTCGCCGGCGCCGGGCTGGACGCCGTGCCCTCCAACACGTTCTCGTTCTACGACCACGTGCTGGATGCGGCGGTCCTCTTCGACGCGGTTCCCGACCGCTACCGTGGCGTGGCCTCCGCCGCCGCGCGTCCCGGCCGTTCGCTGGAGCTGGACGTCTGTTTCGCCATGGCCCGTGGCGGTGCCGGCCTGCCATCGCTGGAGATGGCCAGCTGGTTCGACACCAACTACCACTATCTTGTGCCCGAGCTCGACCAGGACACCCGGCTCCGGCTGGCCGGGCGCAAGCCGGAACGCGAGTTCACCGAGGCCAGGGCGCTTGGCCTCGACACCCGTCCGGTGCTTGTCGGCCCGCTGACCTTCCTGCTGCTGGCCAGGGCCTCAACCGTCGCGGCGGCCGGCTTCACTCCGCTGGACCTGCTGGACGATTTGGTTGCCGCCTACGCGGATCTGCTTGGCCGGCTGGCCGCGGCGGGCGCTACCTGGGTGCAGCTCGACGAGCCGGCGCTGGCCCGCGACCTGTCGGAGCGGGAGCTCGTGGGGCTGCGCCGCGCCTACACGGCACTGGCTGCGGTGCCGGCGCGACCGAAGCTTCTCGTCTCCACCTGCTTCGGCGAGATCGGCGCGGCTCTGCCAGTGCTCGCGTCGGTCGGTGTCGAGGCGATCGGGCTGGACTTCGTGGCCGCGCCTGGCAACCTGGCCGCGCTCGCCGGCATCGGCGGCATCGGCAGGACGACGATCGTCGCGGGCCTCGTCGACGGCCGGAACGTGTGGCGCACGAATCTGCCGGCCGCGTTGTCGACCTGCGTCCCGTTGCTGGGGCTCGCCGGCGACCTGGTGGTGAGTACCTCGTGCTCACTGCTGCACGTGCCGCTCGACCTCACCCTGGAGCGGGGCCTCGAGGCCGCGCTGGCGGACCGGATGGCCTTCGCCCGGCAGAAGGTCGAGGAGGTGGTGCTGCTCGGCCGGGCTCTGCGCGAGGATCTGCCAGCCGTGTCCGCCCAGCTCACCGGTGCCGAGTCGCGCCGCACGGCCGTGCTGGCCGGTCTTGTCGACGACGGGGTCCGGGCCCGGGTCGCGTCGGTCAGTGGTGACGGGCCGGGCCGGGTGGCGCGGGAGATCCGGGCCGGAGCGCAGACGCGGGCGCTTGGCCTGCCGGTACTGCCGACGACGACGATCGGGTCGTTCCCGCAGACCACGGCGATCCGCGCGGCCCGCGCGTCCTGGCGCGGCGGGGAGATCGCGGAGGCCGCCTACATCCGGGCGATGGAGAACGAGATCGACCAGCTCATCGCGTTACAGGAGGACATCGGCCTCGATGTGCTCGTGCACGGCGAGCCGGAGCGCAACGACATGGTCCAGTACTTCGCCGAGCAGCTCGCCGGCTGCGCGGCGACCGAACACGGCTGGGTGCAGTCCTACGGGTCACGCTACGTCCGTCCGCCGATCCTGTTCGGCGACGTGTCGCGACCGGCGCCGATGACGGTGCGGTGGGTGTCCTATGCGCAGTCGCGTACGCAAAGGCCCGTCAAGGGAACACTGACCGGACCGGTGACAATGCTCGCCTGTTCGTTCGTCCGCAACGACCAGGCGCTGGCGGAAACCGCCCGTCAGGTTGCTCTCGCCCTGCGCGACGAGATCGATGATCTGCAGGCCGCCGGCGTCCGGATCATCCAGGTCGACGAACCGGCGATCCAGGTGCTGCTGCCGCTGCGCCAGGCGGGATGGAAGGAGTACATGGACTGGGCGGCAGGTGTGTTCCGGTTGGCGACCTCGTCGGCGGACGCCGAGACGCAGATTCACGCCCATCTCTGTTACGCCGAGTTCGGTGACGTCGTGGCCGCGATCGGCGACCTTGACGCCGACGTCACCAGCGTCGAGGCCGCACGCTCGCGCATGAAGCTGGTCGCGGACCTGCGGCGGACGGGGCGCCACCGGGCGATCGGCCCCGGTGTCTACGATGTCCACTCGCCGCGAGTGCCGACCGTGGCGGAGATGGAGGAGGCGCTGCAGCTGGCACTCGACGTGATCGAGCCCGCCCGGCTGTGGGTCAACCCGGACTGCGGGCTGAAGACCCGGGGGTACGCCGCGGTCGAACCCGCGCTGCGCAACATGGTCGCCGCCGCCGGCCGGGTTCGTGCGGCCCTGCCGGCCAGTAGCCGGACGGGCAGTGAGCTGCGTGGAGTCTGATCGCACGGACCCGCCTCGCAGTTCCTGCCCGCCCGACCATGGCTGGGCCGTCAGATGTCGAGAAGGTGTTCGCAGTAGGCGCGTTCTGTGACGAAGCCCGGAAGGCTCTCGTCGAGTGCGCCGTATCGGACGAGGTCACGTAGCGCGCCGACGCGGTCCGCCGGGCGGCCCTGCCAGGTTCCGGTGAGCGCTGCGAGCTCCTGCTCGAGAAGGGACTCGACAAGCGTCCTGGTGACTGGCTGGCTGTTGTCCATCAGAGTGCCGTGCTGTATCCATTGCCAGAGCTGGCAGCGGGAGATCTCCGCGGTGGCGGCGTCTTCCATGAGCCCGTCGATGGCGACGGCGCCGCGGCCGGAGAGCCAGGCGTCGAGATAACGGACAAGGACCGAGACGTTGGTCCGGACGCCGCCGACCGTGACCGCGCCGGAGGTCTTGTGCACCGCGAGCAGGTCCGTCGCGGTGGTCTCGAGGCCTTGGCTCTGCTGCCTGCTCCCGACCTGGTTCGGTCGTTCACCGAGCACGGCCGTAAAGGCCTCCTGGCAGGTCTCGACCAGACCGGGGTGAGCGACCCACGAGCCGTCGAACCCGTCAGCGGCCTCTCGGTCCTTGTCGGCACGGACCCGTGCCAGAGCGTCCTTCGTCGCCTCGGCATCTCTGCCCGGGATGACAGCTGCCATCCCGCCGATCGCATGGGCCCCGCGTCGGTGGCACGTGCGGACGAGCAGTTCGGTGTAGGCCCGCATGAACGGCACTGTCATGGTCACGTCGCTGCGGTCGGGCAACACGAACTCAGGATCCGAACCGAAGTTCTTGATCAGGCTGAAAACGTAGTCCCAGCGACCAGCATTGAGGCCGGAGGCATGGTCACGCAGCTCGTAGAGGATCTCCTCCATCTCGAAAGCCGCGGTGATCGTCTCGATGAGAACGGTCGCCCGGATCGAGCTGACCGGAAGGTCGAGCCGGTCCTGTGCGAAGACGAAGACGTCGTTCCAGAGCCTCGCCTCCAGATGGCTTTCCAGTTTCGGGAGGTAGAAGTAGATTCCTTCGCCGCGGTCGACCCGCGCCTGGGCATTGTGGAAGAAGTACAGCCCGAAATCGACCAGCGCACCAGCTATCGGTTCGGAGTCGACCTGGATGTGGCGCTCGGGCAGGTGCCAGCCACGTGGGCGGACCACGATTGTGGCGGTGCTGTCCGCGAGCGTGTACTCCCGACCGACCGCGGTGACATGTCGGAGGGTTCCGGCGACGGCATCCTTCAGGTTGATCTGACCCTCGATGATGTTGGCCCAGGTCGGGCTGGTCGCATCCTCGAAGTCGGCCATCCAGACCTCGGCACCCGAGTTCAGGGCATTGATCGACATCTTCGCATCGGTCGGTCCGGTGATCTCCACGCGCCGGTCGACGAGGCCCGCTGCCGGTGGCGGAACCTGCCACCCGGAGTCCTCGCGAATGTGTCGGGTCTCGGGCAGGAAGTCGAGCGCGTCCCGGGCCGGGTTGCGATGGCTACGGGCCTCGAGGATGGCGCGGCGCCGGGCCCCGAAGGTCCGATGCAGCTCGCGCAGGAAGTCGAGGGCCGACGGCGTGACTATTTCGTCGTAACGCGGGCCGTCGTGGCCCCTGACCGTGACATGGCGGATCGCGGAAGGGGTGGCCGCCTTGACATTCATCAGAACTGCGCCTCCTCGGTCGATCCGGTCAGCGCGGTGGTCGAGGACTCGGGGTTGACGGTGGTGCTGATAGCGTCGAAATAGCCCGTCCCGACCTCGCGCTGGTGGCGGGTCGCGGTGTAGCCGAGAGCCTCGGCCCCGAACTCGCGCTCCTGCAGGTCGACATAGGCGGTCATGCCCTCGCGGGCGTAACCGTACGCAAGGTCGAACATCGAGTAGTTGAGGGCGTGGAAGCCGGCCAGAGTGATGAACTGGAACTTGTAGCCCATGGCACCGAGCTCGCGCTGGTACTTGGCGATGGTGGCGTCGTCGAGGTTCTTCTTCCAGTTGAAGGACGGCGAGCAGTTGTAGGCCAGCAGCTGGTCGGGGCGCTCCTTTCGGACGCCCTCGGCGAACTGGCGGGCAACCTCCAGGTCGGGCTCGGAGGTCTCCATCCACAGCAGGTCGGCGTACTCGGAATAGGCGATGCCCCGCTCGATGCACGGCTCCACACCGTTGCGGACGTGGTAAAAACCCTCCGATGAACGCTCACCGGTGATGAACCTGCGGTCGCGTTCGTCGACATCGCTGGTGATGAGCGTCGCGGCCTGGGCATCGGTGCGGGCGATCACGATGCTGGGTACGCCCGCGACGTCGGCCGCGAGGCGCGCCGCGTTCAGGGTGCGCTCGTGCTGCCTGGTCGGGATGAGCACCTTGCCGCCGAGATGGCCGCACTTCTTCTCCGAGGAGAGCTGGTCCTCCCAGTGCACCCCGGCCGCACCGGCAGCGATCATCGCCCGCATCAGTTCGTAGGCGTTGAGCGGACCGCCGAAGCCGGCCTCGGCGTCGGCGACGATCGGTGCGAGCCAGTCGCGGGTCACGTCGCCCTCGGCATGCTCGAGCTGGTCCGCGCGCAGCAGGGCGTTGTTGATCCTGCGCACCACGGCCGGCACCGAGTTGGCCGGATAGAGGCTCTGGTCCGGGTAGGTGTGGCCGGCCAGGTTCGCGTCGGCGGCGACCTGCCAGCCCGACAGATAGATCGCGCGCAGTCCGGCGCGGACCTGCTGGACAGCCTGGTTGCCGGTCAGCGCGCCGAGCGCATGTACGTACTCCGGAGCGTCCGGCGCCTGCCCGCTGACCAGCTCCCACAGCTTGCGGGCACCGAGATCGGCCAAGGTGTGGGCTTCCTGGACGGTACCGCGGAGCCGGACGACATCGGCACCGCTGTAGTCACGCCTGACTCCCTTCCAGCGCGGGTCGTTCGACCACTGCTGCTCCAGCTCTTCGGCGTTGCGCGGGTTGCTCGTCATGGCGGTCTCCTCCGGGGTGCGTGGCCGGCTGGCAACCAGCACACCTCCTGCGAGGCAGGGGGGCCATGCACGCACTCGGCCAACTTCTGACAACCACATCCGCGGGTGTTGCAAAGTTTGCGAAAGAGGGCCCGCAAATTCCCTGGCCGACCTGCCTTCCACCTCTGTGGCCGCAGTGGGTTGATCTGCCGGAACATCGATCATGACGGTCGGCGGGAATTGCACCGGGGAGCCACGAGGCAGCTGATGGAGAAATGAGGGCCCTGTCGGGAAATGTGGTCAGGGCGGCACCCTACGCGCACTTTCGGACGGCACTAGGATACTGGTTCATGGACAAGGTCTTCGCGGGAACACGTCTGCGTCGACTGCGTGAGGAACGCGGCCTGAATCAGGTCGAGCTCGCTCGCATCCTGATGATCTCGTCGAGCTACCTGAACCAGATCGAGCACGACACCCGGCCGCTCACCGCCACGGTGCTCGTGCGGCTGGCCGAGACCTTCGGGATCGACCCGGCCTTCTTCACGCCACGTGACACCGCCAGGCAGCTCGCCGAGCTGCGTGAGGCGCTGCCGGAGGCCACCAGAGGCCAGCCGCTGCCACTCAGCGACCTGCAGCAGGTCGCGGCGTCCATGCCCGAGGTGTCCGATGCCGTGGTTGCCCTGCACCGTCGCTATCGCGACGCGATGACGCTGCTGGAGTCGCTGACCGACGGCCGTACCGAGACCCCGGCCCTGATGTCGCACGAGCAGGTGCGGGACTTCTTCTACCGCCGGCAGAACTATGTCGACGTGTTGGACCGGACCGCGGAGGACCTCGCCGCGACTGTTGGTACGCGCCGCGGTGAGGTCCGCCGGCGGCTACGGGTGTACCTGGAGGACAGGCACGGCATACGGGTCGTCACGGCGCGCGGTGCCGACGAGGGCGCCACCCACGTCTTCGACGGCGGTGGGCGCACCCTCACCCTCGCCGCCGACCTGCGACCCGGGCAGCAGGCGTTCCGAATGGCCGAGCAACTGGCCTATCTGGAGGCCGCCAGGGAGATCGACGAGACCCTCGACGCCGAGGAATGGCCCGACGAGACCACTCGGGGGCTCGCGAGAATCGGGTTGGCACATCACTTCGCCGGTGCGTTCGTGCTGCCCTACGGTCCCTTCTTCCGCGCCGCGGAACGGCTGAGCTACGACGCCGAGCTGCTTGCCGAGTACTTCGGTGTGGGTTACGAGACGATCGCGCACAGACTGAGCACTCTCCAGCGGCCAGGCATGCGCGGCGTGCCGTTCATCTTCGTACGCGTCGACAGGGCAGGGAACATCTCCAAACGGCAGTCCGCGACGAGCTTCCACTTCTCCCGCAGTGGGGGGACCTGTCCGCTCTGGAACGTCTATGACGCCTTTACCGCGCCCGGGCGCGGCAACGTTCAGGTTGCCGAAATGCCCGACGGTCAGCGCTACCTGTGGATCGCCCGCACCGTCACGCGCCGTCGCGGCGGCTACGGCGCTCCGGTGAAGACCTTCGTCATCGGTCTCGGGTGCGAACTTCGCCAGGCCGGCCGCCTCGTCTACAGCAAAGGCCTCGACCTGGCCCACCCCGAGGTGACGTTGATCGGCCCGGGGTGCCGCACCTGCGATCGCGGCGAGTGCCCACAGCGCGCCGCGCCGCCGATCGGTCGCCCGCTCCTCGTCGACGAGTCCCGCGGGAGCTTCACGCCCTACCCGCTCCGGCAGCCGCAATGACCGTCCGCCAGCCGATGGGCCGTCCGGATCCCGCGGTGTCTCCTCGGGACCGCTACCCGCGGGGGTTGCGTAATCCTCCCCCCTCCGCAGCTGCAATGGGCAGCATTGTCACGGTCAGCCGGTCAGCCGGTCAGCCGGTCAGCCGGTCAGCCGGTCAGCCTGCGAGCCGGTGCGCGGCGAGTGGGACGCTGCGCTCGTCGGAACCGACGTAGCTCGACAGTGGCCGGATGAGCGCGTTCGCGGCGAGCTGCTCGATGACGTGCGCCGTCCACCCGGTGATCCGTGACATGACGAAGATCGGGGTGAAGGTCGGGATGTCGAAGCCCATCAGGTGGTAGGCCGGCCCGGTGGGGAAGTCGAGGTTCGGGTGGAGGTTCTTCTCCCGGATCATCACGGCTTCCAGCGCCGTGTACATCGCCAGGACCTGCTCACCGGCCTCGCCGTTCGCCTTGGCGAGGCGTTCCAGCTCGGCCCGCATTGTGGGAACCCGAGAGTCGCCGGACTTGTAGACGCGGTGCCCGAAGCCCATGACCTTGCGCCTGCTCTCGAGTGCGTCGAGCATCCACCGCTCGGCGTCGGCCGGGTCGCCGATCTCGTCGAACATGTGCATGACGGCTTCGTTCGCACCGCCGTGCAGGGGGCCCTTGAGAGCGCCGATACCCGCGGTCACCGCGCTGTAGATGTCGGACAGCGTCGAGGTGACGACCCGGGCGGTGAACGTCGAGGCGTTGAAGCTGTGCTCGGCGTAAAGAATGAGCGAGACGTCGAAGGCCCGCACGATCGCGTCGTCGGGCACCTCGCCGAAGCACATGTGGAAGAAGTTCTCGGCGAACCCGAGGGACGGGTCGGGCAGGATCGGGTCCTGCCCGCGGCGGCGGCGCTGGTCGATGGCGACCACCGTGGGCAGCTTCGCCATGAGGTCGAGTGACTTGACCAGGTTGGCCTCGATAGAGCCGTCGTCCTCGGTGGGGTCCTGAGCACCCAGGTAGCTGACAGCGGTGCGCAGGACGTCCATCGGGTGGCACGTTTCGGGCAGCCGGGCGAGCAGGCCCATCAGGGTCCGGTCGATGCCGCGGCGGGCGCGTTCGGCGTCGGTGAAGCCGCGCAGCTGCTCGGTGGTGGGGAGCTCACCGTGCCAGATGAGGTAGGCGACCTCCTCGAACGAGCATTCGGCGGCGAGCTGCTGCACGGGGTATCCGCGGTAGGTCAGCGAGTTGGTGTCGGGGTTGACCATCGACACGGAGGTGGTGTCGACGACGACTCCGGCCAGACCCTTGCGCACCGTGGATTCGGTGGTGGCCATGGCAGATGTCCTTCCAGAAGGGAAGACGGACGTTCAGATCCGGAAGTTGAAGATGTCGGTGTCGAAGGCGTTGTACGCGGGATAGTCGAGGAGTTCGTAGAGCCGGGAGCGGGTTTGCATCCGGTCGACCAGGCCGGCCTGGGTGCCGTCGGCGAGAATGCGGCGCAGGCCGTCCTCGACGGCGCCCATCGCCAGGCGCAGCAGGGTGACCGGGTAGATGACCAGGTTCACACCGGCGGAGGCCAGCGTGTCCGCCGTGAGGAGTTCGCTTTTCCCGAACTCGGTCATGTTGGCCAGGATCGGCACGTCGACGGCCCTGCGGACGGCCTCGAACTCGGACGCGTCGGCCATCGCCTCCGGGAAGATCATGTCGGCGCCTGCGCCGGCGTAGGCGCGGGCCCGTTCGAGGGCACCTTCGAGTCCTTCGGAGGCGCGGGCGTCGGTACGTGCGCAGATGACGAAGTTGTCGTCGCGGCGGGCGGCGACGGCCGCGCCGATCCGTCGGACCATCTCGTCGGTGCTGACCACGGACTTGCCGTCGAGATGCCCGCACCGTTTCGGGTTGACCTGGTCCTCGAGGTGGCAGCCGGCGAGGCCGGCGTCCTCCAGGGTCTGGATGGTGCGGGCGATGTTCATCGGCTCACCGAAGCCGGTGTCGGCGTCGACGAGGGCGGGCAGGTCGGTGACCCGGGCGATCTGCCCGGCCCGGCCCGCCACCTCGGTGAGCGTGGTGAGGCCGATGTCGGGCAGTGCAAGGTCGGCGGAGAGCACCGCGCCGGAGATGTACACGCCGTCGAAGCCGAGTTCGGTGATGAGAACGGCGGACAGCGGGTTGAACGCGCCGGGGAAGCGCAACAGCCGGCCTGTGCGCAGCGCGTCACGGAACGCGGCGCGGCGGGCGTGGGCGGGTGTTCTCGCGTGCAGCATCGGTCGGACGTCCCCTCGCCTCTAGAAGATCCCCTGGGTGCCGCTGGCGGTCAGCGGCGGCTGCGGGGCGATGGTGAGCCCGGCGAGTTCGTCGGGTCGCAGCTCGGGCAGGCGGGTGGCGGCGTCGAGGAAGCGGTCCTGCTCCTCGGCGGGGAGAACCCCGTCGGCGAGGCGGCGGAACTTGGCGATGTACTCGTCGCGCGTGAAGGGGCGCGCGCCGAGCGGGTGGGCGTCGGCGACGGCGATCTCGTCCGTCAGCGTGGTCCCGTCCGCCAGTTCGACGACGACGCGCGCGCCGAACGCCTTCTCGGCCGGGTCGGTGGAGTGGTAGCGCCGGGTCCACTCCTTGTCCTCGACCGTGGTGATCTTCTGCCAGAGATCGACGGTGTCGGGCCGGGCGGCCCGGTCCGGCGCGTAGGAGCGCTCGTGGTGCCAGTCACCGTCCTGCAGGGCGACGGCGAAGATGTAGGGGACCGAGTGGTCGAGGGTCTCCCGGCTGGCTGTCGGGTCGTACTTCTGCGGGTCGCCGGCGCCGGAGCCGATCACGTGGTGGGTGTGGTGGCTGGTGTGCAGGACGATCGCGCTGACCCGGCCGAAGTCGCCGATGCGGGGGCCGAGGCGGCGGGCCAGGTCGATCAGTGCCTGGCTCTGGTACTCGGCCGAGTGTTCCTTCGTGTACGTCTCCAGGATGCCGCGCTTGGCCTCGCCCGCCGCGGGCAGTGCGACCGCGTAACGGGCTTCGGGCCCGCTGAGCAGCCAGGCGATGAACCCGTCCTCGCCCTCGTAGGCGGGCGAGGGGGCACCCTCGCCGCGCATCGTCCGGTCGACGGCCTCCACGGCCAGCTTCCCGGCGAAGGCGGGGGCGTAGGCCTTCCAGCTGGAGATGGTGCCCTTGCGGGACTGCCGGGTGGTCGTCGTGGTGTGCAGCGCCTGCCCGACCGCCTGGTAGATGGTCTCGGTCGGCAGCCCGAGCAGGGTGCCGATGCCGGCCGCCGCGGACGGGCCGAGATGCGCGATGTGGTCGATCTTGTGCTCGTGCAGGCAGATCCCCCGGACCAGGGCGACCTGGATCTCGTAGCCGGTGGCGATCCCGCGCACGAGCGCGTGGCCGTCCAGGCCGAGGTGCTGGGCCACGGCCAGCACCGGCGGGATGTTGTCGCCGGGATGGGAGTAGTCCGCGGCCAGGTAGGTGTCGTGGAAGTCCAGCTCGCGCACGGCCACGCCGTTCGCCCAGGCCGCCCACTCGGGGGAGACGCGGGTGTCCGCCGCCAGGCCGAAGACCGTCGCCCCGTCGCGGCCGGGGGCGGGGATGTGCCGCAGCGCCTGGTCCCGGGCGGCGACCACTGGCCGCCGCGCCAGCGAGGCGGCGGCGACCCCCGCGTTGTCGATGACCCGGTTGATCACCATGTCGGTCACCTCGGCCTCGACGCCGACCGGGTCGGCGGCCACCGCCGCGATCTTCCACGCGAGCTGGTCCTCCCGCGCGAGTCGCTCCGCGCTGCGGTGCACACGGACCTTGTGGTCGATCATGCGCTGATACCTTCTTCCAAGTAGTCGGTTGATCCTGGGTAGGGGTGGAAGCCACGCCCTGACTTCCTGCCGAGCAGGCCCGCGTCGACCATGCGCAGCAGCAGCGGAGGTGGCGCGTACTGGGCGTCGCGCAGCTCCGCGTACATCGACTCCGCTATCGCCGCCAGGATGTCCAGGCCGATGAGGTCCGCCAGTGCCAGCGGGCCCATGGGGTGGGCGCAGCCCAGGGTCATCGCCGCGTCGACGTCCTGAGGCTCGGCGAAGCCGGACTCGACCATTCGGATCGCGGCCAGCAGATAGGGAACCAGCAGGGAGTTCACCACGAATCCGATGCGGTCGGTCGAGCGGATCACCCGCTTGCCCAGCACGCGGACGGTGAACGACTCCACCCGGTCGCGTACGACCGAGCTGGTGAGCAGTGACGTGGCCACCTCGACGAGGGGCATGACCGGTGCCGGGTTGAAGAAGTGCAGGCCGAGAACATGAGACGCGCGGCTCGTCGCGGTTCCCAGCTTCATGATCGGAATCGAGGACGTGGTCGAGGCGAGGACTGCCACGGGGTCGCTCACGACCTTGTCGAGGGCCGCGAAGATCTCCCTCTTCAGCATCTCGTTCTCGCTGACGGCCTCGATGACGAGCTGCCGGTCGGCCATCTCACCGAGGTCGGTGGTGAAACGCAGCCGCCACGCCGCCCGGTCCCGCTCCTGCCGCGAGATCCGGCCGCGGTGCACGGCGCGCTCCATCGACGCCAGGATCCGCCGCCGGCCTGCCGCCGCGGCCTGCGCGGTCTCCTCGCACACGAGTACGTCGAGGTCGGACCGGACACAGACCTCGGCGATGCCGGCGCCCATCTGCCCGGCGCCCACGACACCTACTCGACTGATCTCTGTCATCTCGTTGTCCTGCCTGTGATCGCTGAATGCGTCGCCGAAGCCGGCGCGGTCCCGTGCCGGCCGGGGAGCGGGTGATCCCACGCCGTCCGCGGTCGTGCCCGGGGCCGGGTGCTTTCCGCTGCCAGGAACTCCCGGTAGCCGGCGGGAGTGAAGAAGTCCGGGAGGTCGTCACCGAGCGCGGTGCGAGTCAGTAGCGTCACCGCATCCGACAGCCGGTTGCCGGCGCCCAGCTCCAGGGCCAGTGCCCGGTGTTCCTGCGCGACGAGCCGTTCGACAAGCCCCCGGGTGACGGGACGGCCGTCGTCGAGCAGGGCGACGAGGTGAATCCACTGCCAGAGCTGGCAGCGGGCGACCTCGGCCGTGGCCGTGTCCGCCGTGACACCGCCGACTGCCACGGTGCCGGAGCCCCGCAGCCAGGCGTCCAGGTAGCACAGCACGACCCGAACGTTGTCGCGGATCCCGCGCTCGGTGACCCGACCTCCCGGAACGGACAGATCGAGTAGATCACGGGCAGTGACCTGGCGGCCGGGGTCGGCGGAGGCTGCGAATGCCGACATCTCGCCGAACGCCTGTGCGCCGCGCCGGTGGCAGGTGCGCACCAGCAGTTCGCCGTAGGCCCGGAGGAAGGGCACGGCCATCGTCATCTGGGACCGGTCCGGCAGCAGAGAACCACGGTCGCGGTCGCCGAGATTCTTGATGATGCTGAAGAGATAGTCCCGGCGCCCGACCTTCAGACCGACGCAGTGTTCCCGGAGTTCGAAAAGAATTTCCTCCATCTCGAACGCGGCGGTGATTGTCTCTATGAGCACGGTGGCGCGGATCGTGCCGTAGGGAAGGCCGAGCAGGTCCTGGGCGAAACGGAAAACCTCGTCCCACAGACGCGCCTCGTGGTGGTTCTCCAGCTTTGGCAGGTGAAAGTATGGGCCGGCACCCACCGCCGCCAGCCGACGGCCGTTGTGGAAGAGGTGGAGACCGACGTCGACGAGGGCTGCCGCCGCGGGTCGGCCTCCGACCCGGAGGTGAGCCTCGTTGAGATGCCAGCCGCGCGGCCGTACCACGATCGTCGCCGGGCCCGGCTCGGCTCGGCCGGAGAGAGCGTCGCGCACCGCCAGCTGGCCGTTCACGATGTTGGCCCAGGTAGGTGACGTGGCGTCCTCGAAGTCAACCATCTTGGCGTCGTGATCGTGTGGAACGGGCCCTGGGCCAGCGACCCGCCAGGAGGGGTCCTCGCGGATGTGCCGGGTCTCGGGCCGAAAGCCCAGTTCCTCGACGCCGGTCGTGAGCAGCCGGCACCGCGCCTCGCGGGCGACGAGCAGGCCGCGCCGCCGGCCCGCGAACGCCGCGTCGAGCCAGGCGACGAAGTCCAGCGCCTCAGGGGTCAGGAGCTCGGCCTGCCGGGGGCCGGCCAGGCCGGTGACCTCGACGACCGGCTCATCATGGCCGCTCATGTCAGCGGCCGCCCTCGGGCCGGTGTGCCGCGGTCGTGTAGGTGGCACGCTCCGGCTTCGCGATCCCGGTCATTTCCACTCCGATCGTCGGCACATCTCCGGACACCCCCGTAATGAATCCGGCGGTAGAACAGGCCCGGAAATGTGGGGGACGTCACCGGCCCCGGTTTTCGGGGGAACTTCCGGCGCCGTTTCCGTGTGGTGAGACGACTCTGCCATGAGCCGTGAATTCAGGTCCAGCCGGGCGAAGATGCGAAGGGATGTAATCTTCGGGGCAGATTCTGCGAAGGTTGCGAAGGTTCACGTTGTCGGGCCACACAGCGAAGCGGGCCCAGCCTCGTGGAGGCTGGGCCCGCTCGCGGGTGTCAGTGCAGACGGCGCTCTGGGCTCACTCGTCGCGGAAGACCGGCCTGCGCTTCTCGGTGAAGGCGGCCATGCCTTCCTTCTGGTCGGCGGTGGCGAAGGTCGAGTGGAAGACCCGACGTTCGAACAGCACGCCCTCCGCGAGGGAGGTCTCGAAGGCCCGGTTGACCGCCTCCTTCACCATCATCGCCGCCGGAGTGGACATACCCGCGATTTTCTCGGCGGCGTCGAGGGCATCGTCGAGCAGGCTGTCGGCGGGCACGATGCGGGAGACCAGCCCGGCCGACTCGGCCTCCACGGCGCCCATCGTCCGGCCGGTCAGGCACAGGTCCATCGCCTTGGCCTTGCCGACGGCCCTGGTCAGGCGCTGTGAGCCACCCATGCCGGGCATGACGCCCAGGGTGATCTCCGGCTGGCCGAACTTCGCGGTGTCGGCGGCGAGGAGGATGTCGCACATCATCGCCAGCTCGCAGCCGCCGCCCAGCGCGTAGCCGGCGACCGCGGCGATCAGCGGGGTGCGCACGCGGGTGAGCGCGTCCCACCCGGCGAACCAGTCGCTGGCGAGGACGTCGCTGAACGACTGGTGCTGCATCTCCTTGATGTCGGCGCCGGCGGCGAACGCCTTCGCCGAGCCGGTGAGCACGATGGCGCCTACCGAGCGGTCGCGGTCGAGCGCGGTGGCGGCGGTGGTCACCTCGTGCATGACCTGGAGGTTGAGGGCGTTCAGTGCCTTCGGTCGGTTGAGGGTGATCAGCCCGACGCCGGGCCGCGGCCGGCTGACGATGATCGTCTCGTAGCTGGTGCCGGGGGAGGCGTCCGTACCGGTACTGGCGCCGGTGGCCGCGGGAGCGACGAGGTCCGGAGCTGTCATGAGGCCTCCTCGGACGTGCGGGGCGCCAGTGTGCCGGCGCTGATCCCGGTGATGACGGCAGAGAAGTCGCGGCCCGGCCCGTCCTGCTCGACGAACGCCGTGTACAGGTCGGCGGCGTGCGCGCCGAGGGCGAGCTCGACCCCGGTGGCCTGGGCGGCGTCCCGGGCCAGACCGAGGTCCTTGAGCATCAGGCCAGCGGCGAATCCGCCCTGGTAGTCCCGGTTGGCGGGGCTGGTCGGTACGGGGCCGGGCACAGGGCAGTTGGTCGTCAGCGCCCAGCACTGCCCGGAGGAGACCGACGCGACGTCGAACAGGGCGTCCGCCGAGAGCCCGAGCCGCTCCCCGAGCACGAAGGCCTCGCTTACCGCGAGCATCGAGATGCCCAGAATCAGGTTGTTGCAGATCTTTGCCGCCTGGCCGGCGCCGGACACCCCGCAGTGGACGACCCGGCGCCCCATGGCGTTCAGCAACGGTGTGGCGGCGGTGAAGGCGTCGTCGTCCGCGCCGACCATGAAGGTCAGTGTCGCGGCCTGGGCGCCGACCACACCGCCGGAGACCGGGGCGTCGCAGGTGTGATGCCCGGCCTCGGCCGCGAGGACGGCCGCGGCCCGGGCTTCCGCGACGTCGATGGTCGAGCAGTCGACGAACAGCGACCCGGTTCGGGCGTGCGGAAGAACGTCGGTGTAGCAGGCGAGGACGTGGCGCCCGCTGGGCAGCATGGTGATGACGACGTCCGCCGTGGCGACCGCGTCGGCGGCGGTCGCCGCGACGTCGAGGCCGGCTGCGCGGGCCGCCTCGGCCGCGGCTGGCACGGGGTCGAAACCGACGACGCGATACCCGGCCTTCGCCAGGTTGGCGGCCATCGGGCCACCCATGTTCCCCAGGCCGAGGAAGGCAACCGAGCTGGTCATCCGTCTTCCCTTTCCGCGGGTGCTTCCCGTTCTTCCGCTGGACTCAGGTCACCGGCCGGCGGCACGGCGAAGAACGCGGCGACGAGGTCGTCGTCGACGTCGGCCAGGGTGGGGGGATCCCACCGGGGTGAGCGGTCCTTGTCGATGATCTGGGCCCGGATGCCCTCGCCCAGGTCGTGCGAGCGCAGCCCGGCACTGGAGATGCGGAACTCCGCGACAAGCGCGGCCCACAGGTCGGGGAGGTCCGCGGCGGCGCGCAGGGCGCGCAGCGTGACCTTGAGTGCCGTGGGTGACTTCGTCTCGATCTCGTCGGCCGCCGCGGCCGCGGCCGGGTCGCCGTGTTCGCGCAACCGGGCGATGATCGCTTCGACGGTCGGCGCGCTGTAGCAGGCGTCGACCCAGTCCGCCGCCTCGGCCAGCCCGCCCGCCAGCCCGCCGGCCGGGGGGGTGAACGCGAACTCCTCGACGATCTTCGTCGGGTTGCTGGCATCCGCCGCCCCGACTAGGGCCGCGATCAGGTCGGGGAGCCGGTCGCCGGGCACGAGGTGGTCCGCGAGACCCGCGTGCAGGACGTCCGCCCCGGACATCTGGGTGGTCGTCAGCGCGACATGGGTGCCCGACTCGCCGGGCATGCGGGAGAGCAGCCGGGTGCCGCCGACATCCGGCACGAAGCCGATGCCGACCTCGGGCATCCCCAGCCGGGTGCGATCCGTCGCGATCCGGACGTTGCCATGCGCGGAGATCCCGACGCCGCCGCCCATGACGAGGCCGTCCATGATGACGACGTAGGGCTTCGGGTAGGTGCTGATCCGCGCGTTGAGGCGGTACTCGTCGGCCCAGAAGTCCAGCGACCCGGTGCCACCGGAGCGTGCGTCGTGGTAGATCGAGCGGATGTCGCCGCCCGCGCACAGCCCGCGGTGGCCGGCGCCGTCGACGAGAACGGCGTCCACCCGGTCGTCGTGCTCCCAGTCGCGCAGCGCGGCGTCCATCGCGCGGACCATGTCGTGGTTGAGCGCGTTGATGGTCTTCGGGCGGTTGAGGGTGAGGCGGCCGACCCGCCCCTCGACGGATCGCAGGACCTCAGGCTCCTGGGGAGGCCCGGGAGCCGCCGTCATCGGACCGCATCCAGCATCGCGCGGGAGACGATGACGCGCATGATCTCGTTCGTCCCCTCAAGGATCTGGTGCACCCGCAGGTCGCGCACGATCTTCTCCAGTCCGTACTCGCTGAGGTATCCGTAGCCGCCGTGCAGCTGGAGGGCCTGGTTGGCCACCTCGAAACCGGTGTCGGTGGCGAAGCGCTTCGCCATGGCGCACAGTCGCGTGGCCTCCGGCAGGCGTGCGTCGAGGGCCTCGGCCGCGTGCCGGAGCAGGGTACGGGCCGCCTCCAGCTCGGTGCCCATGTCCGCGAGACGGAAGCGTAGCGCCTGGGCGTCCGAGAGCGGGGCGCCAAACGCCTCCCGGCTGCGCAGATGGTCCAGCGTCCGGGCGAGCGCGATCGAGGCCCCGCCGAGCGAGCAGGCGGCGATGTTCAGCCGCCCGCCGTCGAGCGCGGCCATCGCGATGCGGAAGCCGTCACCCTCGGCACCGAGCAGGTTCGCCGCCGGGACCCGCACCCCGTCGAGGACGACCTGGCGCGTCGGTTGCGCGTTCCAGCCCATCTTCGCCTCGTTCGGGCCGAACGAGAGGCCGGGACTGTCCCCGCCGACGACGAAGGCGCTGATGCCGCGGGACCCGGGTTCGCCGGTGCGGGCGAAGACCACGTAGACCGCGGCCACGCCCGCACCGGAGATGAACTGCTTCACCCCGTCGAGGACGTAGTGGTCACCGTCGCGGCGGGCGCGGGTGGTCAGAGCCGCCGCGTCCGAGCCGGCGCCCGGCTCGGTCAGGCAGTAGCTGGCGAGGTGCTCCATCGAGCACAGGTCCGGCAGCAGGCGCCGCCGCTGCTCGTCGTTGCCGAACCGGTCGATCACCCAGGCGACCATGTTGTGGATGGAGATGTAGGCGGCGATGGTCGGGCAGCCGGTGGCGAGCGCCTCGAAGATGACGGTCGCGTCGATGCGGTGCAGCCCCGAGCCGCCCACCTCCTCGCCGACACAGATCCCGCCCATGCCGATCTTCCCGGCGTCGCGCAGCGTCTCGACGGGGAAGTACTTCGCCTGGTCCCAGGCGACGGCGTAGGGAGCGAGCTTCTCCGCGGCGAAGTCGGCGGCCGTCTCGTACAACGCGCGCTGGTCGTCGGTGAACGTCATGGCCAGGCCGTCACTTCATGGTCGGGATGACGAAGCTCGCGTCCTCCCGGGCCCCGCCGGGCCAGCGCGACGTCACGGTCTTGGTCTTCGTGTAGAAACGCACCGCGTCGGGGCCGTGCTGGTTCAGGTCGCCGAAGCCGGAGCGCTTCCAGCCACCGAAGGTGTGGTAGGCGATCGGCACCGGGATCGGCACGTTCACCCCGACCATGCCGGTGTTCACCCGGCTGGTGAAGTCGCGGGCGGTGTCACCGTCCCGGGTGAAGATCGCGACGCCGTTGCCGTACTGGTGCTCGCTGGGCAGACGCAGCGCGGACTCGTAGTCGGCGGCCCGCACCACGGACAGCACCGGGCCGAAGATCTCCTCCTGGTAGATCCGCATCGCCGGCGTGACGTGGTCGAACAGGGTGGCACCGAGGAAGAACCCGTTCTCGTAACCGTTGACCACGTGGCCTCGGCCATCGACCAGCAGCTGCGCGCCCTCGTCGACACCGATCTGGATGTAGTCGCGCACCCGCGCCACCGCGGCCGCAGTGACCAGCGGGCCGAAGTCGGCGTTCTCGTCGTGGGAGGGCCCGATCCGCAGCGTGCGGACCCGCTCCACCAGTTTCTCCGTCAGCGCCTGTGCGGTGGCCTCACCCACCGGCACCGCGACCGAGATCGCCATGCACCGTTCCCCGGCGGACCCGTACCCGGCCCCGACGAGTGCCTCGGTCACCAGGTCGAGGTCCGCGTCCGGCATGACGATCATGTGGTTCTTGGCGCCGCCGAAGCACTGCGCGCGCTTGCCGTGCTGCGCCGCGGTCACGTAGATGTACTCGGCGATGTCGGACGAGCCGACGAAGCCGACGGCCCGCACCCGCGGGTCGGTGAGCAGCGCGTCGACCGCCTCCTTGTCGCCGTTGACGACGTTGAATACGCCCGGCGGCAGGCCGGCCTCGAGGAAGAGCTCCGCGAGGCGCAGCGGGACGGACGGGTCACGCTCGGAGGGCTTGAGAATGAACGTGTTGCCGCAGGCGATGGCGGGCGCGGCCTTCCACAGCGGGATCATCGCCGGGAAGTTGAACGGGGTGATCCCGGCGACCACGCCGAGCGGCTGGCGCAACGAGTAGACGTCGATGCCGGTGCCGGCGGACGGAGAGAACTCGCCCTTGAGCAGGTGCGGAATACCGATCGCGAACTCGACGACCTCCAACCCGCGCTCGATGTCGCCGCGTGCGTCCGGCACGGTCTTGCCGTGCTCGGAGGACAGCAGTCGGGCCAGGTCGTCCAGCTCGGCGCGGACCAGGTCGACGAACCGCATCAGGACCCGGGCGCGGCGCTGCGGGTTCCACGCCGCCCATTCGGGCTGGACGGCGGCCGCGGTGGCGATCGCCTGCGCGACCTCGTCGGCCGAGGCGAGGGGAACCCGGGCGGCGACCTCCCCGGTGTTCGGGTCGAACACGTCCCCGTAGCGGCCCGACGTGCCGGCGACGGGCTTGCCGTCGATGTGGTGCGAAAGCTCTCGTGCCATCCCTGTGTCCCATCCCAGCTAGTGGCGTGATCCAGTGCCGTGCGGGCGAACGGTCTGATCGTCAGGGTCCGATCCGCGGCGGCCGTCGACGCAGGCCAACTGATATCACAGATACTAGGGCTTCGTATAGTAGGGCGTCCAACGATGCCCGCCGTGTGCATGCTGGTGGCAGGTCGCCCCGTTGACCTTTCGTGGTCATCGCGACGCGAAATGTGAGTCGAGGGGGAGGACCCCCCTTTTCGGCCGTAGCTGTCACTCTGTGCTCCCGCATTGACACCGGGCGAGGGGACTCCTTTACCTTGCGTCCTGGCTGGGGGTTGACCCGACTTGCCGGACAGCGTCTAATCATTTCCACATCTGATATATCAATGTGGAGGGCTTGTGCCGACAGGACGGGACGACCAGCTCACCCTCGTCGCCTTCATGCAGGCGTCGAACGTGTCGGTGTACTCGGGGTCGTGGCGCTACCCGAGCTCGATGCCCGACTTCCTCGATCTGCGCTACTACCAGCGGATCGCGCGGGTGCTCGAGGAGGGCACCTTCGACCTGATGTTCTTCGACGACCGGCTCGCGATGCCGTCGATCTACGGCTCCTCGCCGGCCGAGGCCGTCCGCTACGGCGCCCGTCCGATCAAGATGGACCTGACCGCCGTGCTCGGCGCTGCCGCGGCGGCGACCACCCACCTGGGCCTGGGCGCGACCTACTCCACGACCTACTACCCGCCGTTCCACGTCGCGCGGACCTTCGCGACCCTGGACCACCTCAGCGGGGGCCGTGCCGCCTGGAACGTCGTCACCTCGGTCAACGACTCCGAGGCCCGCAACTTCGGTGTCGACCAGCATCTCGGCCACGACGAACGTTACGACCGCGCCGAGGAGTTCATCGAGGTCGTCACCAAGCTGTGGGACTCCTGGGAGGACGACTGGCTGGTGATGGACCGCGAGGCCGGCATCTTCGCCGACCCGGAGAAGGTCCACACGCTCGACCACCAGGGCAAGTACTTCTCCGTCCAGGGCCCGCTCACCGTGCCTCGCCCGCCGCAGGGCCGGCCGCCGATCATCCAGGCCGGGCAGTCGGGCCGCGGCCAGCGTTTCGCCGCACGCTGGGCCGACCTGATCTTCACGGCGGATCCCAGCCAGGCCATCGCCGCCGAGCACTACCGGGGCCAGAAGGAGCTCATCACGGCCGAGGGCCGGTCGGCTGACGCCGTCCGCCTGCTGCCGATGGCGTACGTGATCGTCGGCGAGACCGAGACGATCGCGCGGGAGAAGGAGGACATCTTCCTCAACCAGCTCGTACACCCGATGGCCTCGCTGACGCTGCTCTCCGAGCTCACCAACCACGACTTCTCCGGCTACGGGCTGGACGACGAGGTGACCGACGAGCTGATCAACTCCGTCTCCGGCATCCGCGGGCTCGTCCAGGGCGTGAAGAAGCACCTCGGGGACGGGCCGATGACCCTGCGGACCCTGGCCAGCCACCGCGCGACGCTGCTGCAGGGGCCGCGGTTCGTCGGCACCGGGCCGCAGGTCGCCGACCAGATGCAGGAGTGGTTCGAGAGCCGCTCGTGCGACGGGTTCGTCATCGCCGCCACCCACTTCCCCGGTGCGTTCGAGGACTTCGTCCGCCTGGTGGTGCCGGAGCTGCGCCGCCGCGGCCTGTTCCGGACCCACTACACCGGTTCGACCCTGCGCGAGAACCTGGGCCTGGCCCGTCCCGCGAGCAGCTTCACGAAGCCGGCTTCCGCCACGAACCATGTCTGAGCCCGCGTCCCAGGAACAGCCCGCGTCCCAGGAGCAGCCGGCGTCCGAGGAGCAGCCGACGTCCCACATGCTGTCGGGTCTGCGGATCCTCGACATGGCATCGCTCGCGGCCGCGCCGCTGGTGGCGACCTATCTCGGCGAGCTCGGCGCGGACGTCGTCAAGCTGGAGCAGCCCCAGGGCGGCGACCCGATCCGCGGCTGGGGGGCGCAGAAGGACGGCATCGGGCTGATGTGGAAGAGCGTCAGCCGCAACAAACGCTCCGTCACCGTCGACCTGCGGCAGCCCGAGGGCCAGGACCTGGCCCGGCGGCTGGCCGCGACCTGCGACGTGGTCATCAGCAACACCCGGCCGCACACCCTGCGCCGCTGGGGCCTCGACTACGACCGGTTGCGCGCGATCGACCCCAGGATCGTGATGCTGCACGTGACGGGCTTCGGGCTGAGCGGGCCCAAGGCCAGCCGGCCCGGCTTCGGCACGCTCGGCGAGGCGATGAGCGGCTTCGCGCACGTCACCGGCCCGGCCGACGGGCCGCCGACCCTCCCGCCGTTCATGCTCGCGGACGGTGTCGCCTCGCTCAACGCCGCCTACGCGGTGATGACGGCGCTGTACCACCGCGACGTCCACGGGGCACCGGGCCAGCTGATCGACGTCAATCTGATCGACCCGCTGGTCCGCCTGCTGGAGCAGTACGTGCTCACCTACGACCAGCTCGGCGTCGTCGGGCAGCGGGCCGGCAACCGCTGGGACATCTCGGCGCCCCGCAACACCTACCAGACCAAGGACGATCGCTGGCTGGCGATGTCCGGCAGCGCGCCCACCGTGGCGCTGCGGGTCTTCCGGGCGATCGGCCGGCCGGACCTCGCCGAGGATCCCGACTTCGCCGACCCGGTGCGCCGGCTCGCCCGCGCACGCGAGGTCGACGAGGTCGTCGCCGAGTGGATAGCCGGCCAGACCCTGGACGAGGCGATGGCTGTCTTCGAACGCGACGAGATCGCCGCGGCACCGGTCTACGACGTCGCGGCCCTGCTCGAGGACGACCAGATCCGGGCCCGCGAGGTCTTCCGGCGCATCCCTGACGCCGACCTCGGGTCGATGCTGGTGCAGGCCCCGGTGCCCCGCTTCTCCGGCCAGCCGGGCCTGGTGAACGGCCTGGGCCCGCGGCTGGGCGAGCACACCACCGAAGTCCTCGGGGAGCTCCTCGGCCTCTCCGCGACCGAGGTGGACGACCTGCGCTCCCGCGGGGTGGTCTGACATGGCGGCCACGGTGACGCCCGGATCGCGCGGACCGCTGCTGCGGCGGTCCGAGCTCGCGACACCGGCGACGAACGACCGGATGTTCCCCAGGGCTGCCGAGTCCGACGCCGACCTCGTGTTCCTTGACCTGGAGGACGCCGTCGCCCCGGCCTTCCGGGAGGAGGCCCGGGGCAAGGCCGTCCGGGCGCTCAACGATCTCGACTGGGGGTCGACGGCCCGGGCGGTCCGGATCAACGGCATCAGCACCCGCTGGGCCTACGGCGACATCATCGAGATCGTCACCGGTGCCCGCGAGAACGTCGACACGCTGATCGTCCCGAAGGTCACCGCCGCCCGCGACGTGTGGTGGGTCGACACGCTCCTCACCCAGCTGGAGGAGACGATCGGGCTGGCACGCCAGGTCCGGCTGGAGGTGCTGATCGAGGACGTCGCGGGGCTGGCCCATGCGGAGGAGATAGCGCTGGCCAGCCCGCGGCTCGACGCGCTCATCTTCGGCGCCGGCGATCTGTCGGTCTCGCAGCACGCCCGGGTCGACACCAACTTCCAGCCGCGCGACCCCTACCCCGGCGACTTCTGGCACTCGGCCCGGCTGCAGATCCTCACTGCGGCGCGTATCGGCGGCCTTCGGGCCATCGACGCGCCGTTCCCGGACTACAAGGACGGCGCCGGGTACGAACGGGACGCCCGGTGGGCCGCCGCACTCGGGTTCGACGGCAAGTGGGCGATCCACCCGTCCCAGATCGACATCGCCAACGAGGTGTTCGCCCCGAGCGGCGAGGACGTCGCCCGCGCCCGCCGCAACCTGGATGCGTACCGGGAGGCCGAGGCCCGCGGCCTCGGGGCGACCGGCGTCGACGGGCAGCTGGTCGACGCGGCGCACGTCAAGCTCGCCGAGAAGGTGCTCGCCCAGGCTGGCGAGATCGAGCAGCGGACCGGACGGGCGGTCGGGTAGCACCGCCTGGTCGGGTGGCTGCCGCGGCCGCACTGGCCGGCCGGTTGCTCAGCCGGCCGTGCCGGTGCCCGGCGCGGGCTCGGCGTCGCCCTCCTGAGCACCGAACATCCGGGCGACAAGCAGCTGGCCGGCGTTGACCACGTGCTCCTCCGACACCCGGCGAGCGCGGGCGACGTTGCGGGCGGCGAGCGCGTCGACGATGTCGTCGTGCTCGCGCAGCGCGCAGCCCGCCTGCTCGGGGACCAGGTCGAAGAAGGACCACGGCACGATCCGCCCGGTCTGGCGGATCAGGGCGATCAGTCGGACGGAGTCGCTGGCCCGGTTGATCGCCCGGTGGAACGAGAAGTTCGCCGCCTTCGGGTCCACGCCGTCGTCGACCGCGTGCCGGACGTCGCCCGCCAGCCGGCGGACGTCGTCGAGCTGGGCCGGGGAGATCCGCTGCGCCGCCCAGGCAGCGGCCGCGCCCGAGAGCATCGCGATGAGGGCGAAGTTGTCCTCCACGTCGCGCCGGCGCAGGCCAACTACGGTGACCCCGCTGCGGGGCGCGATGCGGACCAGCCCTTCGTGCTGCAGTGCCAGGCAGGCCTCGCGGATCGGCGTACGGCTGGTGCCCAGGCGGTCGGCCGTGCCGTCGAGGTCGATGCGTGCCCCCGGGCCCAGCCGGCCCGTCATGATCTCATCGCGCAGCACGTCGGCGACCCGGTCGCGCGCGGTCGTACCAAGCCGGAGCCGGCGAACGCCCGAACCGGTGGCAACGGTGTCAGTGTCGGGTGCCGTGCTGGACGGCAGCTGCCGGCTGCTCTCAGCCCGGCTGCCCTCGGCTGATGCGCCGAGGGGAATACGTCCAGATGCTGACACGCCACTCAGCGTATATCAGAAGATGGCGGCGTCGCACAGGTGCGAGATGCGTCGTTGTTCCTGGAGCGACGTCCTCCGGTCGCGGCGGATTGCGCTCCATGCCGGACTGATCAGATCAGGTCGCGTCGCCGATCAGATGGAAGCGGCGCCGGAAGTACACCGCGGGCTGGTCATCACCGAGGCGGGTCCGCACGACGCGGCCGACCAGGATCGAATGGTCGCCTGCCGGGTGCACTGCGTGGGCCGCGCAGTCGAACGTCACGCACGCCTCGTCCAGAACAGGCAGGCCCCGCTCGTCGGAGCGGAAGCCCGCGTCGGCGAACTTGTCCGCGCCGCGGGTGGCGAAGCGGACAGCGAGATCGGCGTGCCCCGGGGGTACCACGTGCACGATGAACCGCTCGGCCTGCTCGAACGCGGAATGGCATTGCGCCGTCGCGGCGAGGCACACGAGCACCAGTGGTGGATCCATGGAGACCGAGCAGAACGAGCTCGCTGTGAAACCCCACCAACGACCGGTGTCGTCGGCGGTGGTGACGATCGTGACCCCGCTGGGAAAGGAGGCCATCGCGTCGCGGAACAGCCGGGAGTCGTCACCCTGCACGACAGTCATGAAACGGACCGGCGGGACGCCAGAGCTGTCATGACTCTCCGTCGGCGCATGGGGCCCACCTTTCGTCTGCCCATCGCCGCATCACCCGAAGGCGTTTCCGGGTCGTTGCGCGGCGAAGCGGGATGCGACCGTGATGTGTTTTCTTGCCAGATGACGTGATGTCGTCCGATAACTACTGTGGCACTCTGATATATCAGATGTCAACGTTGCGTTCGTCGCTCGGGCGGATCCGGGCAGAGCTGAGCTCGGGCAGGCCGCAGGCGGACCTTGACGGCGGAGCTCGACGCGGCGGAACTCGGGGAGTGGCGAAGCTCAGCGCGGCAGAACCGGGTACGGGATGTAGGTACTGCGGTCCTCGGTGACGGCGAGGTCGTGGCCGAGGCGGGGGAAGGCGCGCTGCGCGCAGTCGTCGCGGTCGCACACCCGGCACCCCGCGCCGATCGGTGTCGCCGCGGCCGGGTCATCGAGATCGAGCCCGGTCGCATAGACGAGACGGTGCGCGTGCCGGATCTCGCAGCCGAGGCCGATCGCGAACATCTTGCCGGGCGCGCCCCACCGACCGCGGCCGCGGGTGACCGTCCGCGCGATCCACAGGTAGCGACGGCCGTCGGGCATGGCTGCCACCTGGCGGTGCACCGTCCCTGGGGAGGAGAAGGCCAGGTAGACGGTCCACAGCGGACACGTGCCGCCGCCGCGTGAGAAGTGGAACCCGGTCGCGGACTGCCGTTTCGACATGTTGCCGGCACGGTCGACCCGGACGAACGAGAACGGGACCCCGGGCGCGGTGGGCCGCTGCAGGGTGCTGAGCCGGTGCGCTGCTGTCTCGAAGCCCACCGCGAAGTGGTCGGCGAGCCGCTCGACGTCGTAACGGAACGCCTCCGCCGCCCGGTGGAACTCGCCGTAGGGGAGGATCAGTGCCGCCGCGAAGTAGTTGGCCAGCCCGATGCGGGTGAGCGCGCGTGCCCCGGGGTGCGCGGGGCGGGCCAGTTCGTCGAGAAGCTCGCCGTGTTCCAGGAGCGCGAGCTGGGTCGCCATCCGGAACGCCTGCTGGCCGGCGCGCAGATGCCCGGCCAGGCGGAGGGTCTGCTCCGCGGGGTCGTAGCGGTGCAGCTCGGACGGCGCCGCTGAGCCGGAGCCGGAGCCGGGGTCGCGTTCCGGGACGGGGCTGTCGTCAAGCCGCGCGAGCCGGACGCCGTGCGCGTCGCGCAGCCGGTCGACAAGCGCCCGGCGGACCTCGCCACGCCGCACCCCGATCTCGGCCGCCAGGCTCTCAGCCCGCTCCTCCAGCTCTGCGACGTGGTTGTGCCGCTGGTAGAAGAAGTCCCGCACCTCCTCGTGGGGCAGGAGAGTGAGATCCCCGGTAGACCCGTCCGCTGACAGCCGGTCACCGTCATGCCCGCTGGCGTCGATGGATACGCGGCCGGCGGAGCCGCCGGCTGCCGGCTGGTGCTGGGAGGCCCTGCGGTAGCGCCGGTAGAGCGCGATGACGGCCTCCGCCGCTCCGGGTGTGTCGCGGGCCATCAGCTCCAGCTCGGTCGCCGGGACAGCGAGGTCGGGCGTGACCTCGGCGAACACCTCGTGCAGCTCGGCAATGAGGCGGGCGGGGTCCTGGGCGGCGAAGAACCCCGGATCCACACCGAAGGTTTCGGTGATCCGCAGCAGGACGGAGACGGTCAGCGGCCGCGACCCGTGTTCGATCTGGTTCAGGTAGCTCGGTGAGATGGCGAGCACCCGGGCAAGCTCCGCCTGGCTCAGCGACCGCCCCTCGCGCAGGCGGCGCAACCGGGCGCCCGCGACAGCCTTGTCCACACCTGCAAGCCTAATCAGGCTTGCAGAAGTCAGGGCGTGCTGCTGTCGGGACACAACATGTGGGCTACTTGCACAGATGTGATTCACACATGTAGCGTCTGCGCCGCAGCTGGTTCGGCTGGCCAGAAGCGCTGGTCAGCCGTCGCAAGAGGGAACCCGGTGCGAGTCCGGGGCTGCCCCGCAGCGGTGAGTGGGAACGACCGCCGTCATCAGCACTGGGAGCGTGCTCCCGGGAAGCGACGGCCAGTAGGTCCGCCGGAGACGGCGGGTGCCCGCGAGTCCGAAGACCTGCCAGCGCGCCGCGCGTACCCACGCGCGGCGGTCCGACGGTCTCGAGGGGAGACCGGGATCCGCGAGCCGCACCTTGGGCACTGCCGCGTCGTCGCGGCGTGCCCGCCGCCGTGCGGCTGCCGTTCCTGCCTCCCCGCGGTCCGCCGGGCGCCGTCCGCCCCGCCGCGAGGAGAACTGCCCAGGTGACCCTGATCGACTCGGCTCCGCTCGCCGCCGGCCCCGGCTCCGGTCCCGGCCAGATGCGGGTTCGCCACCGCGACGGCTCCCTTGAACCCGTGGACGTCACCCGCATCGTGACGGCGGTGACCAGGTGCGCGCAGGACCTCGCACGGGTCGACCCGTTGCGGGTCGCCACCCGCACCATCGGTGGTCTCTACGACGGGGCGACCACGGAGGAGCTGGACCGGCTGTCGGTGCAGACCGCCGCCGAGCTGATCGCGGAGGAGCCGCAGTACTCGCGGCTCGCGGCCCGCCTGCTGGCCGTCGCGATCGCCGACGAGGTTGTCGGCGCCGGGGTCACCTCCTACAGCGCCGGCATCGCGTTCGGGCTGGAGCTGGGGCTGGTCGGAGTCGACACGGCACGGTTCGTCGCCGCGCACGCAGGAGAGCTCGACGCGCTCGTCGATCCGACCGCCGACCGCGGCTTCGAGTACTTCGGCCTGCGCACCGTCCACGACCGGTATCTGATGCGCCATCCACACACCCGGGCGGTGCTGGAGACCCCGCAGCACTGGCTGCTGCGGGTGGCCTGCGGGCTGGCCCACGACGTGGCGGAGGCGGGTGAGCTCTACCGCCTGATGTCCTCACTCGCCTATCTGCCCAGCTCACCCACGCTGTTCAACTCCGGCACCGCACACTCGCAGATGTCGAGCTGCTACCTGCTCGACTCACCCCGTGACGAGCTGGAATCCATCTACGAGCGGTACTCGCAGGTCGCCCGGCTGTCGAAGTTCGCCGGCGGGATCGGGATCGCCTTCTCCCGGGTCCGGTCGCGCGGCGCGCTGATCCGCGGCACGAACGGCCGATCCAACGGCATCGTCCCCTGGCTGCGCACGCTGGACGCGTCGGTGGCCGCGGTGAACCAGGGCGGGCGGCGCCAGGGCGCGGCGTGCGTGTACCTGGAGCCGTGGCACCCGGACATCGAGGAGTTCCTCGAACTGCGCGACAACACCGGCGAGGACGCGCGGCGCACCCACAACCTGAACCTGGCGCACTGGATCCCCGACGAGTTCATGCGCCGGGTCCAGGCCGACGAGGTCTGGTCGCTGATCGACCCCGACCAGGTCCCCGAGCTGTCGGACCTGTGGGGCGAGGAGTTCGAGCGCGCCTACCGGGCGGCCGAGCGGGACGGCCGGTACGTCCGCCAGGTGCGGGCCCGCGACCTCTACGGCCGGATGATGCGCACCCTCGCGCAGACCGGCAACGGCTGGATGACCTTCAAGGACGCCGCCAACCGGACCGGCAACCAGACCGCCGAGCCGCACAACGTGATCCACCTCTCGAACCTGTGCACCGAGATCCTCGAGGTCTCCACCGACAGCGAGACGGCCGTCTGCAACCTGGGCTCGATCAACCTGGCCCGGCACCTGCGCGGCGACGCGGGAGACGCGCGACCCACCGACGATGGCGCCGACCGGTACATCGACTGGGAGCGGCTGCGCGCCACGGTCCGTGCCGCGGTCACCTTCCTCGACCGGGTGATCGACATCAACTACTACCCGACGCCCGAGACCGCGGCGAGCAACCCGCGCTGGCGGCCGGTGGGCCTGGGCGTCATGGGGCTGCAGGACGTCTTCTTCGCGTTGCGGCTGCCGTTCGACAGCCCCGCCGCCCGCGACCTGTCCACCCTGATCGCGGAGGAGATCGCGCTCACCGCCCTGGAACGCTCCGTCGAGCTCGCCCGCGAGCACGGGCCACATCCCGCCTTCGGCGAGACCCGGGCGGCCCGCGGCGTGCTGCACCCCGACCACTTCGACGTCACGCCGTCCCAGCCGGAACGGTGGGAGCGGGTGCGGGCCGCCGTCGCCGAGCACGGGCTGCGCAACTGCCTGCTGATCGCGATCGCGCCCACCGCGACGATCGCCTCGATCGCCGGCTGCTACGAGTGCATCGAGCCGCAGGTGTCGAACCTGTTCAAGCGCGAGACGCTGTCCGGGGAGTTCCTGCAGATCAACGCCTACCTCGTCGAGGAGCTGCGCCGCCGCGGCCTGTGGACGGCGCCCGTCCGGGACCGCATCAAGCGTGCCGAGGGCTCGGTACAGAACATCGAGGAGCTCCCGGCGGAGGTCCGGGCGGTGTTCCGCACGGCCTGGGAGCTGCCGCAGCGCGCACTGATCGACATGGCCGCGGCCCGCATGCCCTACATCGACCAGAGCCAGTCGCTCAACCTGTTCATGGCCGACCCCGCCATCGGCCGGCTGTCGTCGATGTACGCCCACGCCTGGGCCAGTGGGCTGAAGACGACCTACTATCTGCGCTCGCGGCCGGCGACCCGGATCCAGCAGGCGACCGTTGCCGGCACGCGGGCCGTCCGTCCGGCCTCCGGCACCGGCACCGAGCCGGCGCTGTCTGAGGCCCGCATGCCTGAACCGGATCTGCAGGACGCCGCCGCGGTCGCCTGCTCCCTGGAGAACCCCGAGATCTGCGAGGCCTGCCAGTGACCACAGCTCCCGCCCCCGTCACCGTCACCTCGGCGGTCGCCGCTGTGACGGCCGTTACTCGCGCGGAAGCTGCGCGCGTCAGCGTGGCGCCCCGCAGCTCCGTCTCCGCTTCCGCCCTCCCGGCCGCCCGGCCCATGCTTCTCGATCCCGGGATGAACCTCACGCTGCGGCCGATGCGCTACCCGGACTTCTACGAGCGTTACCGCGCCGCGATCCGCAACACCTGGACGGTGGAGGAGGTCGACCTGCACTCCGACCTCGCCGACCTGAACAGGCTCAGCCCGGCCGAACGGCACCTGATCAACCGCCTGGTGGCGTTCTTCGCCACCGGTGACACGATCGTCGCGAACAACCTGGTGCTCAACCTCTACCGGCACATCAACGCGCCCGAGGCCAGGCTCTATCTCTCCCGCCAGCTGTTCGAGGAGGCGGTGCACGTCCAGTTCTACCTGACTCTGCTCGACACGTATCTGCCCGATCCCGAGGAACGGACCCGAGCCTTCGCCGCGGTGGAGAACATCCCCTCCATCCGCGCCAAGGCCGACTTCTGCTACCGCTGGATCGACTCGGTGCACGACCGCAGCGCGCTGCACACCCGGGCCGACCGCCGGGCGTTCCTGCTGAACCTCGTCTGCTTCGCCGCCTGCATCGAAGGACTCTTCTTCTACGGCGCCTTCGCCTATGTCTACTATCTGCGTTCCCGCGGCCTGCTGAACGGGCTGGCGTCCGGCACGAACTGGGTCTTCCGCGACGAGTCCATGCACATGGAGTTCGCGTTCGACGTCGTGCGCACCGTGCGGGCGGAGGAACCCGACCTGGTCGACGACGGCTTCGAGGCGGACGTCCGGTCGATGCTCGCCGACGCGGTCGACGCCGAGACGGAGTTCGCCCGGGATCTGCTCGCCGGCGGGGTGCCCGGGATGACCGTGCCGGACATGCGGCGCTACCTGGAGCACGTCGCGGATCGGCGGCTCTCCGAGCTGGACTTCGCGCCCATGTACGGATCGGCCAACCCGTTCCCGTTCCTGGAGCTGCAGGACGTGCAGGAGCTCTCCAACTTCTTCGAGCGACGGGTCTCCTCTTACCAGATGGGAGTGACCGGAACGGTCAGCTTCGACGAGGACTTCTGAGGGCCGGTCGCCGCTGGCCGGCGGACAACCGCCTGTCAGCGGTCAGGCCCCGGCCTGCTCGGCGTTCCTTCAGCCGCCAGCCACCTGTCAGCCGGCGTGTCCGCGTGCCCGACGGAACACCGAAGGGGCTGGGGCGGCGGCGGGGACACCGTCACGAAGCGCCACCCGGGCGGCCTGGCGGTACTCACCGGTGAGCCGGTCGAGGTAGAGGGTGCCGTCGAGGTGGTCGGTCTCGTGCTGGAGGCAGCGGGCGAGCAGGCCGGAGCCGCTGTACTCGACGGGACTGCCGGTCTCGTCGAACCCGCGGACGGTGGCGCTGGCGGACCGGGTCGTCGGGTAGCCCAGCCGGGGTATGGACAGACAGCCCTCCGAACCGTGCTGGTCTCCTTCACCGCGTTCCAGCTGCGGGTTGACGACGACGAGCGGTCGGCGGGTCGTGGGCTCCTCGGTGTCGTAGCCGGTGTCGAAGACGAACAGGCGCAGACCGACGCCGATCTGGGGTGCTGCGAGGCCGACCCCCGGGGCCGCGTACATGGTCTCGATCATGTTGGCGACGAGGCGTCGTAGCGCCGCGTCGAAGGCGGTGACCGGTTCGGCGGGGGTGCGCAGGATCGGGTCGCCGAGAGTGCGGATGGGCAACAGCGTCATGCGACCTCCCTGGGTGGCGGTACGCACGTGTACGTCCGCTGCTGGAATCTGCGCCCGCTGCGCCCGCTGCGCCCGCTGCGCCCGCTGCGCCCGGGCGTCGAAGTCCGCTGGCCAGCGGACGAACCGCTGGCCAGCGGTTATCCCCGGCCTGTCAGGCCGAGGTGATCTGCCTGGCGGTGGCGTAGCGGGCGGCGACGTCGGCCCAGTTGACGATGTCCCACAGGGCGGTGACGTAGTCGGCCTTGACGTTCTTGTACTGCAGGTACCAGGCGTGTTCCCAGGCGTCGAAGGCGAGCAGCGCGCTGTTGCCGATACCGACGTTGCTCTGGTGGTCGTAGACCTGCTCGACGAGGAGGCGTCCGGAGAGCTGGTCGTAGGCGAGGATGCCCCAGCCGGAGCCCTGCACGGTGGTGGTCGCGGCGGTGAGCTGGGCCTTGAAGTTGTCGAAGGAGCCGAAGGACTCGGTGATGGCGTCGGCGAGGGCGCCGTCGGGCTTGTCGCCGCCGTCGGGGGAGAGGTTCTGCCAGTAGATGGAGTGCAGGATGTGCCCGGAGACGTTGAACGCGAGGGTCTTCTCCAGGCCGACGATCGCGGCGAAGTCGCCCTTGTCGCGGGCTTCGGCGAGCTTGTCGAGGGTGGTGTTGGCGCCGGCGACGTAGGTCGCGTGGTGCTTGTCGTGGTGCAGTTCGATGATCTGGCCGGAGATCGCCGGCTCGAGGGCGGCGTAGTCGTACTGCAGGTCCGGCAACGTGTAGACGGCCACGTGGGTGTCCTTCGCTGTGAGTGGGTGGGACGTCCGGGTGTGGTCGGGACGTCCGGCGGGCGGACGGGTCAGACGGGGTCGGTGACGTAGGCGTTGCGGATCGCGGCGAGGAGGTCGCGTGGCCCGGTGTCGGGGCTGGAGCGGTCCGCAAGGTGGTCGAGGGTGATCCCGCACAGGGTCGCGAGGCCGAGGACGAGTTCCGCCATCGCCCCCGCGGGGTCGGCGCGGTCGGCTCCGTCTGCCATCACGCGCTGGACGGTGGTCCAGAAAAACGCGGGGTCGGTGGCGGAGTCGGTATAGGCGGTCATGATCTCGATTGCTACCGGCAGGCACGCCGCCGGGCCGTCAGGGACGCTGCCCATGGTCTGCTCCCCTCGATCGGCCAGCGACTGAACAGTAGTTGCCACTCTTATGCAGTTGCAAACATCGAGCGAAACGGTGGTGGGGGTCCCGGCTGCGACTGGTCGAGGTGCCCGCGGACGCGGCGGATGTCAGCCCGCGACGTGCAGGACGAGGATGTCGACATCGACACGCCCGAAGGCGTCGTCACGGGCGACGACCGTCGTCCGTTCGGCGACACGGAAGCCCGCCGCGGTGAGATGAGGGGTCAGCGCGGTCTCGGTCCAGAGGCGCTCGCGGGCGCCGGCGAGACAGGCCTGGAGCTCGCCGCGCCCGTCCATGCGCTGCACGAAGAAGGTGCGGGTGAAGACGGGCGGCAGGGGTCTGTCGACGTGGGGGCCACGCGGCGCGTCGGCGAAGCGGGTCACACCGAACAGCAGGTGGTGCCGGCCTTCGTCGTCGGTGGCGGTGGTGACTGTCAGGCCGTTACGGTCCCGGTAGCAGCTGAGGGCGGCGTCGGTGAGTACGGGCAGGCAGAACACGCCGGTCGGGGCGAGGCGTCGGCGTACGGAGGTGAGCAGTCCACGTACCGTGCCCGGTTCGGCGAAGATGTTGATCGACATGTCGCCGATGACGGCTGTCGTATGGCCGGTGCCGAGGCCGGGTCCGCCTCGCGGGCCGGGAGTCGGATCGAGGATGTCGGCGTGTACGGCGCGGATGCGGTGGCTCAGTCCCTCGGCGTGGGCGCCGAGGGCGAGTCGGCGCAGAGCGGGGCGGCTGGTGTCGACCGCTGTCACGTCGAGACCAGCCCGGGCGAGGGCCAGGCTGACGCGTCCTCGACCGCAGCCGATGTCGAGGACGGTGCCCGCTCGGTCGCGGGCGATGGCTTCGAAGGTGGGCAGATCCCAGCGGACGTCGGCGACCAGGCGGCTGATGAGTGGTTCGAAGGGCTCGTTGTAGGGGCCGGTGACGGTCAGGCCCGGAAAGCTGCCGAGGAGCCGGCGGAACGGCGGGAGAATGACTGACGCGTCGGGAGAAGTCTTCCCGTTCTGGGCCGTGGATCTGCCGGCGGGCGGTGGCTGAGCAGGCGGGGCCGTCACCGCAGGGCCCGATCGCCAGGCCCGGTGACAGGGGCGGCCACGGGCTCGGCCCGGTGTGCGAGCAGCGCGGTGCCGAGGGCGAGAAGGCCGGCAGCGGATCCCCACAGGGGAGCGGTGAGTGTCAGCGCAGCGGCGACAGCTCCGCCTGCGACGGCTCCGGCTGGTACGGCGATCATCGAGATGACGCGGTTCGCGGCGTTCACCCGGCCCAGGAGCCCGGCGGGCACGGTGCGCTGCCGCAGCGAGGTGGACAGCACGTTCCAGACGGAGAAGGTGAAACCGGTGAGGCCCCAGGCCGCGCCGGCGAGCACGGCGGTGGGCCAGGCGGCGAGGGCCAGGACGGCCACACCGCAGCACAGCGGGACGGCGGGCAGCAGATCGTGGGCGGGGACGCGGCTCACGATGCGGGGCGTGGCGAGACCGCCGACCGTGCCACCCAGGGCGCCGATGGCGAGCATCCAGCCGACCGCCGAGGTGGACAGGCCGATCCGGTCGACGGCGAGCAGGACGAGGGTGGACTCCCAGAACATGGTCAGGAAGGTGAGCACGGCCCCGGCGAGAACGATCCGGCGTACGGGATGCGACTGCCACAGCCAGTTGACACCTTCGGTGACCTCGCGCCGCAGGCGTGTCGGTTCCGCCGGCGCGGGGGGCGGCGGTGTTCGGATGCCGGCCAGCAGCGCGAGCGCGACGGCCAGCAGGACGGCGTTGACGGCGAACGGCGCGCCCACCGCCCACGCCACCAGCAGGCCGGCGAGCGCCGGCCCGATGACGTCCTGCCCGGTGCGCTCGAGGGTGACGAGCCGGCCGTTGGCGTGCTCCAGGCTGCTGTCGGCGACGAGGCGGGGCAGCAGGGACTGCGCGGCGTTGTCGTAGGCGGCCTCGCCGACGCCGAGGACGAACACGATGCTGACCAGGAGCGGGATCGTCCCGGAGGAGGCCACGAGCGCGAGGGCGATGAGCAGGAGCAGCCGGCTGGCGTTGGCCGCGGCCATCACCTTCTCGGGGCGGTGGCGGTCGACGAGCGCGCCGATGGGGAGCCCGAACAGCGCCCAGGGCAGGTAGCCGGCGGCGGTCAGACCGGCGACGACGAGCGGGTCGTCGGACGACGCCACGGCGACCAGCGGGACGGCGACCAGGCGGATGCCGTCGCCGAGGTTCGACAGGGCGGCGGCGGCCAGCAGCCGGTGGTAGCCGCGGTTCACCCGGCCGGCCCGGTTGCCCCGGTCGCCCCGGTCGTCCCGGGACGGCGGAGCATGGTGGCGAGCTGGCCCCGGGGCGACGGTGCCGAGGTGGTGCCGTGGCGGGTGGCGAGGCCGGCCGCGAGCGTGCCCGGGTCGACCGTGGCGAGCAGCTCGCGCAGGACGTCGAGCTTGTCGCGGACCTGTGCCAGGAGAGCGTCCGGTTCGGCGTCGAAGCGCCACGGCAGGCCCTCGCGTAGCCGTTCGTCGGCGGCGGCCTGGTCAACGAGCAGGTGCGCGACGTCGACCCAGGTGGGGGGAACATCACCGCTGAAGGTGATGTGGACCGACATCTCGTCAGTCGTCCAGGCGTCGTGGAGGTAGCCGCGCGGAAGGTAGAGACAGTCGCCGGGGCCCAGGCTCAGCTCCATGACGACCGGTGTGACCGGCGGGCCGCCCGCCTGGGGCGGGCCGACCGGCCAGCGGTGCTCGGGGGCGTGGATGCGCCAGTGCTTCACCCCGTGGACCTGGCGGACGAGGACCGACATCGGGTCGAAGTGCAGCCCGGCGCCGCGGGCATGCGCCGGGGTCAGGTAGGCCCCCGCACTGGTGTCGAAGCCGAGCTCGCCCGACAACGTGTGGCAGACGTCGGCCACTGTGGGGCAGTAGCGGGTGAGCCCGCGCAGCACGACCGTGGCACCGGCGTGGATCTCGCGGAGCACCGCGTCGGGGTCGGCGACACCGTCGGCGCTGCCCGCCCCGGTGCCGGTGCGGTGGGTGAAGCGCGCCACCGGCAGGTAGGAGCCGTCCCGCACCAGCCGTAGGTAGGGCAGGCGCAGGCCACGGCTGACGATGAGGTCCTCGGCGAGGCCGAGGTTGAAGACGTCATCGAAGGCGCCGAGACCGGTGAAGTGCGCGGGGCGGTCCTCCCAGACCTTCTGCAGCGTGGCGACGTCACCGACCAGACGTTCGAGGATCATGGCACGCTCCCGGCGGTGAGTGCGGTCTGCTGCGGCACCGGGTCGCCCAGGGCCCGCTGCCAGGGAGCGCGGACGGCCATGTAGGGGCAGAACCAGGCCGCTCGGGCGGTCAGGTCGTCGCGGTTGGTGAAGCCCCGGTCGTAGAGGGCGGGGGCGAGGCTCGGCGTTGACCACCAGCGCCGGCACTGGTGGTCGACCGCGGCGGGGGCGACCCGGCCGAGGTCCCGGCCCCGTTCGACGAGGGCTGCGTTGAACTCCTCGACCTCGGCGAGGAGCTTGTCCAGCCAGCCCTCGGTGTCGGCGTCGGTGACCGCGGTGGTCAGTTGGTCCCAGGGCGCGGTGGCGGGATGCCACCGGTAGGAGCGCGCCAGGATCGTCGCGAGCAGCGCCGTCCCGCTGTCTCCCGCTCCGCCCGCGGTGTGACCCGCGTCAGCTGTGAGCCAGTGGGAGAGCCTGGCAGGCAGTGGCCGGTGCGCGGGCGGGAGCAGACCGCGGGAACGCGCGATGTCGACGGCGAGTTGGTCGAGGCCTCCGCCGGCAGCTGTGGGAGCCGCGGTGAGGAGGCGCAGAACGGCCTCGCGGTGCAGGGCCGGATAGTCGGCCGCGAACAGCTGGGCGGCGGTGAGCCGGCGGGTCGACTCCGGTCTGGCCACCCGGGACCACTGGTCGACATGCGTGGTCCGGGGAACGGAACGGGCTGCGCTGACCGATGGGCCGCCGATCGATGGGCCGCCGATCGACGGGCCACAGATCGACGGGCCACCGGCCGGGACCGGGCGGACGGGCCCCGCCGCGAAGCGGTGGAGCAGCCGGAGCGCGTCCTGCGTCTTGACGTCCCAGCTGGCTGGCGGCTGGGTGACGTGCGCGCGAACGGCCGCGGCGACCGGTCCTGGCAGCGGTCCGTCACCGGCCGCCGCACGGGCGAGGACCGCGGGCCAGGTGCGTTCTGTGAACGGGATCGCGCGTGCCGCGTTCACCAGCTGATCCTCGCCTGCCCGTCCGAGAACGCGGCGATGGACAAGGCGCCGCAGCGCCACCCGGACCGAGACGAGGGCGACCGTGAGCGGGCGCGCACCCACCTCCGGGGCGGTGTGGACGAGCGCGACCTCGTCGTCGGCGTCGAGGATCCCGCCGCTGTACAGCCGGTAGACCACCCCGGAACCGAGCATCCCGAACGGTGCGAGCTCGGCGGCGCGCAACGCACCCATGCTGGCCGCCCCGTGGACGGTGACCCCGGCCGCGAGCAGCTCGCAGATCTCCTTGTGACGCACCGGCGCGGTCTGGAAGAACACCCCGTCGAGGATCACCACGGTGTCGGACGGGCCGATGTCGACGCGGGCGAGATCGCCGTGCGCGATCGGTGGATGGACGACCGCCTCGGGCAGCAGGCTGTGCACGGTGGCCGCGTCTACGGACGGCCCGGCGAAGACATGCATGCTCATCGCGGACCACCCGTGGCACTGCGACCCGGGTGGGCGACCTCGGTCCGGGCGTCGAAGCGCAGACCTGGCCCGATCACCTTCACCACGGGGACACCCGCCGGGGTGGGCAGCACCACCCGCAGGGGCGCGAACCCGCCCCGCCGCCGTGCCGCGGCGGCGAGGCGGTCGACGTCCGCGGCGAGGTCGCCACTGGTGCGCCTGTCACCGGCCGACACCGCGGACCAGGGCTCGTCGCCACCCACGGGCACCGCGCGGGGGGCGGTCGCACCAGTCGGGGGCGGGCCGAGCCGGGGGCGGAAGAGCAGCTCGGGCAGGTCGTCGCGGGCTCCCGCGATGGCGGTGAGACGGCTCTGTGCGGCCTCGGTGAGCGCGCGGGCGAGCGCGACGGCCGGGTCGAGGTGGCTGCCCGAGCCGGTGAAGACGGCAGGATGCCCGGCCGACCGCAGCCGCGCCTCGAAGCAGGCCGGATCGTCGTCGACGACAAGGACCTCGACGCCGGCACCGGCTGCCGCGAACCGGTCGAGCACCTCACGGCACTCCGGGGCGTCGACGGTGGCCAGGTCGAGCCGGCGAGCCCGGACGGGCCCTGCCGACCCTGCCGGCGCGGCACGCAGGCGGGCGAGGCTGTCGCGTTCGAGGAGTTCGGCGAGGGCGTGCGCGGTCGCCTCCGCGACGGTGTTGCCGCCGGCCAGGCCGTTGCTGGTGGCGTGGAACAGCGGCGGGTCCCATTCCGGTCGGCTGGTGTGGTCGAGCTGGACGAGCGCGAGCGGTACCGCGGTGCCGGTGCCGGCTCCGCCACCGATCTCGTTGCCGGAGCTGGAGCCGGAGCCGGGACCGAGATCGGTGGCGGGCAGCCAGTCCAGGGGCAGGTCGGGATGGACGAACGACCCGTCGGCGAGGTGCAGCGCCTCCACCGGGTACGGCAGATCCAGCTCGGCCGCCGTGCACCGGAAACCGGTGAGAGGCTGCTCGGCGTGCCAGAGCTCCACGGCCTCCATCGCGGCCGAGACCCTGGCCGCGTCGGCGCTGAGGCCCTTGCCCTGGGAGACGGACACGGTACGCGCGGCCGGGCGGACGGCCTGGAAGACCGGCACCCCGATGGTGTCGAGGCCGGTGAGGTCGGCGACCCGGGTCACGCCGAAGTCGGTGAGCATCGGGCGCAGCCAGGCCCAGGTATCCGCCGGGGCGAGCGCCCGATGGGTGCCCCGCCGGTAGACGACCCGGTCGGTCCGCCCTTCGGCCGGATCCACGGCGCCGTTCGCGGACTGCAGGGGTGCGGACTGCATGGGTGAGGACACGGAGGTGGGACCGGACCGCACGTTTCCTCCCGAGGTCCATGGGCGGGACCGTGCGGGCCCCGGTGCACTGGGTGACCGGAGCGCCGCACGGCTGTGCGCCGCCCACCCCGACCACGTCAGGCGCGGTCAGCGGACGGCACGGATCGACGACGGGCCGTCGATCAGGTGTGGTGCGCGACGCTCACCACGGCCTCGGTCTCCTCGTCCTCGAAGACCTGAGCCAACTGCTCCTCGATCACCTGGTCCATGTCCGTTCACCTCCTTCCCAGCCTGTGCTCCCTGACGAGCCGGACGGGGTGGCCTGGCGGCCCGCTCCCGCGTCGATCTCGCCAACCGACGCGTTAGATGCAAATATGTCGCAACTGCGAATAACTTGTTATTGAGAGAAGAGGCCACATGCGGGGAACGCGGGGGGCATGGGCGCTGGCGGCGACGCTGGCGGCGGGGCTGCTCCTGAGTGGGTGTGGGGACGACGCCGCGCCGGCGGAGGCCGACGCGGCACCGGCCGCCGGCGGCCCCGTCTCGCTGGAGCGCTGCGGTGAGCAGATCGAGCTGCCGGCACCCGCGTCGCGGGCGGTCACGCTCAACCAGCACGCCACCGAGCTCGTCCTCGCGATGGGCCTGGGTGACCGGCTGATCGGTTCGTCGCTGCTCGACAACGACGTCAACCCCGACCTGCTGACCGCCTACGAGAAGGTCCCGGTCCTCTCCGAACTCGCCTACCCGTCGAAGGAGGCGCTGATCGGACTCGGTCCCGACGTGCTCATCGGCGGGTTCGGCCCGACGTTCAGCGAGGCGAACAACCTGCAGCCCGACCAGTTCCGCTCCGCGGGCATCGGCCTGTTCACGGTGCAGTGCCGCGACCAGCAGCTCGACCTCGCCGCGCTGACCGACGTCGTGACCCGGCTCGGGGTCCTCTTCGGTGACCCGGCCGCGGCCACCACGCTGAACGCGCAGCTCGACACCGAGTTCCAGGAGGTCCGCGAGCAGGTCGCAGGCAACCCGCCGGTCGACACGCTGGTCTTCGACTCCGGCGAGGCCGCCCCGACCGTCGGCGGCGGCCAGGGCATCGGCGACGAGCTGCTGACCCTCGCCGGCGGGAAGAACGTCTTCGCCGACCTCGACGACGACTGGGGCGAGGCCAGCTGGGAGGAAGTCGTCGCCCGCGACCCGGACGTGATCGTCATCGTCGACTACAGGACCGCCGGCATCACCGCCGAGAAGAAGATCTCCGACCTGAAGGCCAACCCGGCGCTCGCCGGCGTCACCGCGGTGCGCGACGACCGGTTCGTCGTCGTCGGCCTCACCGGCTTCGGCGCGCTCAGCCCGAGCAACCCCGACGTCGCGGCGCAGCTCGCCGACACCCTGCACCCGAACTCCTGACGAGGCCGCGGTGACGGCTGCCTCCCCGACCAGCACACCGGCGACCACCACACCGGCGACCACCACACCGGCCGGCGGAGCTGACCACCCGAGCGGCGTCGGGGGGGAGACCAGGGCTCGCGGCCGGGAGGCCAGGTCCGCTCCCCTCCTGACGCCTGCGCGCAGGACCGCCCTCGTCCTGCTGGCGCTTGGGGGGATGCTGGTGGTCAGCGTCGCGGTCTGCGTCGCGCTCGGCCCCGTGAACGTGCCGGTCGACGCCCAGCTCCGGGTGATCTGGGCGCACCTGTCCGGTCGCGAGCCCGCGGCTGCCGACGCCCGCTTCGACGCCATCGTGTGGAACCTGCGCCTCCCCCGTGTCCTGCTGGGCGCGCTCGCGGGGGCCGGGCTCGCCGTGGTCGGGGCAGTTCTGCAGGCACTGCTCCGTAACCCGCTGGCGGACCCGTTCATCCTCGGCACCAGCTACAGCGCCGGAGTCGGGGCTGTCACCGTCACCCTCGCCGGGTCGTCGATCGCCGGTGTCTACACGCTGTCCGCCGGCGCGTTCACCGGCGCCGCGGCCGCCACCGCCCTGCTGTTCCTGCTCGCCGGCCGCGGCCCGGAGGGCGGGACGGCCCGGCTGCTGCTCGCCGGGGTCGCGCTGTCGTTCATCGCTCAGTCGATCACCAACCTGATCGTGCTCATCGGCGACGACTCCGGCGGCCAGGCCGCCCGCGCGGTCCTGTTCTGGCTCATGGGCGGCCTCGGCGGCGCCCGCTGGACGTCCCTGGTCGTGGTCGCCTGCGTGCTCGCGCTGACCCTGCCGATGCTCGGCCTGACCGCCAGGACCCTGGACGCCCTCATGATGGGTGAGCAGACCGCCGCGAGTATCGGTGTCGAACCCGGTCGCGTCCGGGTCCGCCTGTTCCTGATCACCTCGCTGATGACCGGCTCGCTGGTCGCCGTCTGCGGTGGCATCGGGTTCGTCGGCCTGATGATGCCGCTGTTCACCCGGCTGCTGTTGCGGACCGCCGAGAACGCCCGCGTGCTGCCCGTCTGCGCCCTGCTCGGGGCGATCTTCCTGGTGTGGGCGGACCTGCTGGCCCGCATGGTGATCCAGCCCGCGGAGCTGCCCGTCGGGCTGGTCACCGCCCTCGTCGGCGGCCCGCTGTTCCTCTGGATGCTGCTGCGCCGCGGCTCCCGGGGCGGCATCGGTTTCGGGGCACTGCGATGACTGCGGACGGGGTCGTCACCACGGCCCCGGGCGGCGCCGGGGCAGCCCGGGACGGCGACGTGGCGCCGGCGCCCGGGCCGGCGGAGGGTGCCGCGGCGACGATGGTGATCGCGGGCCTGTCCGTCACCCTGGCCGGGGCCAGCGTCCTGCGCGGGGTCGAGCTCACCGTCCGGGCGGGGGAGCTACTGGGCGTCGTCGGCCCGAACGGCGCCGGGAAGTCGACCCTGCTGCGCTGCCTGTACCGGTCGCTGCGGCCCACCACGGGGGCCGTCACCGTCAACGGGCGGGACCTCCTCGCGCTGGACGCGGCGGCGTCGGCGCGGGTCACCGCGGCGCTGCCCCAGGAGCCGGAGACCGTGACCGGGCTGTCCGTCCGGCACGTCGTCGAGCTCGGCCGGCTGCCGCACCGCCGCCGCTGGGCCCCCGCCGGCCCGGCCGACGCCGCGATCGTCGAGGAGGCCATGCGCCGGGTCGGCGTCGAGGAGCTGGCCAGCCGCGACATCGGCGAACTGTCCGGTGGCGAACGCCAGCGCGTCCTGCTCGCCCGCGCGCTGGCCCAGCAGCCGCAGGTTCTCGTCCTCGACGAGCCGCTCAACCATCTCGACGTCCGCCACCAGCTCGACGCCCTCGAACTGGTCCGCGACCTCGGCATCACCACCGTGCTCGCGGTCCACGACCTGGGCCTGGCTCTGCGGTACTGCGACCGGATCGCCGTCCTCGACCGGGGTTCGGTCGTCGCCTGCGGCCCTCCCGGGACGGTGCTCGACACGGACCTGATGGCCACGGTCTTCGGTGTCGATGCCCGCATCCTCGACCTCGGGGAAGGTCGGAGGGCCCTGTGGTGCGAACCCCGCCGGCCGCTGACAGCCGCATCCCCGCCGGAGGAAGGTGACCTGTGATCGATCCGAGGCTGCTGTCCCTCGTCGGCCCCCGCCGCGGCACCGTCGCCGCCATCGCGCTGGTCGGCCTCGCCGCGACCGCGACCCACGCGGGCCAGGCACTGCTCGCCGCCGTCGCGCTCGTTCGCATCGTCGACGGCACCGGCTGGACGGTCGTGGCCGCGGCGCTCGCCGGCGCCGCGGCCATGCAGGTGGCGCGGACGGGTCTGCTCGCCGCCCGGGAGCGGTTCGCCGCCGACCTCGCCGGCGACGTGTGCACCCGGCTGCGCGCGCGAATCCATGACCGGCTTCTCACCGACAGCCCCTATGCGACTGCCGGGCGCCGCACCGGGGACGTGCTCTCCGTCGCGGTGGACGGCGTCGAGTCGGTGCGTGGCTATGTCAGCGGCTTCCTGCCGCAGCTGATCTCCGCGACGCTGAGCACCGCCCTGCTGACCGTCGTGCTTGTCGCCGTCGACCCGTTCGTCGCCGCGGTGCTCACCGCCTCCGCGGTCCTGATCCTGCTCGCTCCGCTGTTCGCCCGCCGGCTCACCGGCCCGGCGATGGCCACCTGGAGCCGGGACTACCGCCGCCTCTACGCCGACTCCCTCGACCTGCTTCAGGGCATGGTGACCCTCAAGTCGCTGAACGCCGACCGCCGCCGCACCGACGAGCTCGCCGCCACGTCCCGGACCTTCGCCGTCTCCTCCACCCGCGTCGTCGCCGCCACCAGCGCCTTCGAGATCGTGGTGGCGTTCGCGAGCGCGGCCGGCACCGCGGGCGCCCTCTGGCTGGCCGCTGCCCGCGCTCTCGACGGCGCGCTGTCGCCCATCAGCCTGGTCGTCGTTCTGCTCCTCGCCCGCGAGTACCTGCGCCCCTTCACCGAACTGGGACGCCGCTTCCACAGCGCCTACGCCGCCCTCGCCACCATCGAGAAGATCATGGAACTGGGGGGCGCGCCGACAGTCGGCGACCGGCCGGCGCCGCCCACCACCCACGAGCTCGGCGGCGACCATCGGGCGGGCGCGCGGCCCGGCCCCTCGGGTGAGGCCGGGCCGGCGCCCCGCCTCGAGTTCGTCGATGTCGTCGCCCGCTATCCCGGCTCGTCCGAGCCGGCACTGGACGGTGCCAGCCTCCAGGTGCCCGCCGGGTCGACGGTCGCCCTCGTCGGCCCGTCCGGTGCCGGCAAGTCCACCCTCGTCAACGTGCTGCTCGGGCTGCTTCCGCTCGAATCCGGCCGGATCCTCATCGACGACCGGGAGACCGACCTTGCCGCGGCCCGGGCCCGCGCGGCCGTCGTCAGCCAGGACGTCTATCTCTTCCATGCCACCATCGCCCAGAATCTCCGGCTCGCCGACCCGACCGCCTCCGACAGCGCCGTCGCCGACGCGCTGCGCGAGGCGGGCCTCGACGACGTCGTCGCAGCCCTCCCGGCAGGAGCCGACACCGTGATCGGAGAACGGGGCGAAAGCCTGTCCGGCGGGCAGCGTCAACGGCTCGCGCTCGCCCGCGCCCTGCTCCGCCGCGCGGACCTGCTTGTCCTCGACGAAGCGACCTCGAACCTCGACGGCATCACCGAGCGGGCCGTCCTCGACGCCCTCGACGCCCAGACCAGGCCGCGCACGACCCTCGTCATCGCGCACCGCCGCTCCACCCTGCGCGTCGCCGACCTCATCGCGGTCGTCAGCGGCGGCCAGGTCGAGGCGGCGGGCCCGCCCGCAGAACTACTCCCCGAAAGCGGCGGCCTGGCTCCCGCCCCCCGGGCCGACCGCGCGGTGGCGCCCCGATGACCGTGGCGCACGAACACCATGCGGCCCCTGCCCCTGCCCCTGCTCCTGACCCTGCCTCGGCGGCGGCTGGCCGGGGATGGCGCGATCTCCGTGGTCTCCTGCACCTCATCGGCCCCGATCGCAGACGGTTCGCCGCCGCTGTCGCCTGCGGCATCCTGAACCAGGCGAGCCTCATCGCCGCCGCCGCTCTCGGCGCCTACCTCGTCGGCCTCGTCCTGCGCGGCTCCGGCCGCCCTGACCTGACGCCTGTCGCGCTGGCGCTGATCCTGCTGGCGGTCCCGCGCTGTGTCCTGCCCTGGCTCGAAACCCTCTGGGCCCATGACGTCGCCTTCCGCACCCTGGCCCGGGTCCGCGGCGAGGTCCACGAGACGTTCGCCCGCCTCGCCCCTGGTGGGCTGATCCTGCGCCGCTCCGGCGACCTCAGCTCCCGTGCGATCGGCGACGTCGAAGCCCTCGAACTATTCTTCGCCCACACCCTCAGCCCGCTGCTCGTCGCGCTCGTCGTCCCCTCCGCAGCCCTCCTCGTCGTCGCGGTCGTCGCACCCTGGCTGCTGCTGCTCATCGCACCGCTGCTGGTCCTGCTCGCCGCGGCACCCCGCCGCTGGACGGCGAGCGCGGAGGCCGACGGGGTCGCCATCCGCGAAGGCCTGTCCGAGGTGACCGTCGCCGTGACCGACAGCATCCAGGGCGCCCGGGAGATCGCCCTGTTCGACGCCGCCGCCTGGCGGCGGACCCAGCTCGCCCAGGCGGGTGCCCGCCTGGTGCGCGCACACCACTCCCACGCCGCCCGCGCCGGCCGGCACGCCGGCCTCGTCGACGCCATCACCGGATTCGGCGTCCTCGCCGCCCTGGCCCTCGCCGGCGCGCTGGTCCGGGCCGGAGACCTCCCCGGGGAGCACCTGCCGGTCGTCGTGGTGACCGTCGCGTTCGCCCTTGCGCCGGTCAGCACTGTCGTCGAGGTCACCCGCGAGCTCAACACCAGCGTCGCCGCCGCCGGGCGCATCGTCGACCTGCTCGCACTGCCCGCCCCCGTCACCGACCTCGTCACCACCGACCCGGAGCCCGTGGCCGCCGCACCAGCGCTGGAGTACCGGGACGTGCGGTTCGCCTACCCGCTCACCGGCGCAGCGACGGCCATCAGCCCCGACGGTCAGGCCCGGGTCGCCCCGGGCCGCGACGTGGTCCACCGGATCAGCTTTCGGGTGGGCGCCGAGCAGATGGTCGCGCTGGTCGGTAGATCCGGATCCGGCAAGTCGACACTGGCCGCGCTCGCCGTCCGCTTCTTCGACGCCGACCACGGCGCCGTGCTGGTCGCCGGCCACGACGTCCGGAACTGGACCACGAACGGCCTGCGCAACCACATCACCTACGTTCCGCAGGACCCCTACCTGCTGACCGGAACCATCGCGGCGAACCTGCGGCTGGGACGGCCCGACGCCACCGAGGAGCAGATCCTCGCCGCCGCGGACGCAGCCCAGGTCACCCGATTCGTCACCGAACTCCCCACGGCTTTCGACACCCTCGTGGGTGAACGGGGCCTCAGCCTCTCCGGCGGGCAGCGACAGCGGATCGCCCTCGCCCGCGCCCTGCTTCGAGACAGCCCCCTCCTCATTCTCGACGAGGCCACCTCCGCGCTCGACGCGGCGACCGAGACGCTGGTCCTCGACGGCATCCGCCGCTTCCGGGCCGGCCGGGCGACCCTCGTCATCGCCCACCGCCTGAGCACCGTGGCCGACGCCGACATGATCGCTGTTCTCGATGCGGGGCACGTCGTGGAGGCGGGGACCCATACCAGCCTGTTCCAGCGCCAGGGCGTGTACCACCAGTTGGCCGCCGTCCAGCTCGACGGGCTTCCGACCGACCGAGGCGACTCGCCGTAGGCCGCCCGCTGCCCGGCCTTCCGCCGGCTCTGCCGCGCCATATCCGTGTCGCCGGCCATTCCCGCCATCTAGAATAGATCATTGTGGTCGGGTCCGTGACACGGGAACTCAGCAGCCCGTGCCTGGCTCGGCCCGAACACCCGGATCCGGCACCGGCGGAATCGAGCCGGAGTCTTCCTGCGTGGGCCGGCACGCCGGCCGGCAGGGCATCGCGGGGCGCGGTGCTGGCCGGTCTCACGGTCGGGCTCGCCGTCGGGGCACATGAGGTGTCCACCGGAACGGGGCCGTCCCTGCCCGTCACCGCCGTCGGTTTTCTGCTGACGTGCCGGGTGGGCTGGGGGGTCACCGCCCGCCGGGTCTCACCGGCACGGCTGGTCGGACTGGTGCTGGCCATTCAGGTGTGCCTGCACGTCGCCTTCGCGATGAGCGCGGCCGGACACGCCCACCACCCTGCGTCGCCAGCCCCCGGGACCGCCCTCGCCGTCCCGGGGCACGGGCGGGTGGAGCTCTTCCACGGCGGACTACCGGTGATCGCGGGCCATGTCCTGGCCGCGCTGTTCCTGGCCGGTTGGCTGGCCGCGGGGGAACGGCTGTTGTGGCGGGCCGCGCGTGGCGCTGCGTCAGCCGCCCGGCGGGCTGCCCGGCGGCTGCGTTGCCGCCCGGCGGCCTTCCGTCCGTCGGCGTTCCGCCCGCCGCCCGCGGCCTTCCCGCATCCGCCGGCGGTACGGCTGCTACCGCTGCGCCACGCGATCGCGAGGCGGGGACCACCCCGTCCAGCACAGGTCTGACGCGTTCACGCACGGCCCGGCCGGAGGCCGCCCCGTGCGCACCTCAAGCTTTCCACGTACGTCCCCGCTGCGTCCGCATCAGTCGCGGTCGTACGTGCCGACACCGCGGACTCTCCGTCGGCACGTCGGCACGTCGGCCTGTGCTTCGACGCAGCACCCGCGCAGGTGATCACCGGCTCGCGGCCGGGCCGGCCCATGCTTCGAAGCCAGCTGAACGCATGTCGTCACCGGGGTCGTAGTGCAGGGGCTGTCCACCGTCCGCTGCTCCGGCAGCCGCCGGTCACGCCAGTGCTCCACACGACTCTCCGACGGTTGATGCGAGGACGCCGCCGGCGCGGGACCACTTCATCCTGGAGACAACGTGATCCTCAGACCTCCGTCCGTGACCGCGCCCGGCGGCCTCGGCCGTCAGTCGGCCGTCCCGCCGGTACCCCCGGCATCCACGACCAGGCGTGCCGCGGGTGAACTGGAACGGGCTGTCCTCGCCCTGCTCTGGTCCGCCGGCGAACCGCTGATGCCGGCTGCGGTCCAGCACCGCCTGGGGGGCGGACTGGCCCAGAGCACCATCGCGACCACCCTGCTCAGGCTGGTCGCCAAAGGCCTGGCCGACCGTGCACCGCACGGCAAGGGCTTCGCCTACCGACCGTTGCTGCGAGCGGAGCAGCACGCCGCGGTCCAGATGATCGACTTCCTGCGCCGCGGGGACCGGCCCGACGACGTGCTCCGCCACTTCGCCAGCGAGCTCCCGCCCGGCTACCGGGAGGTACTTCGCGCCGCGCTGACCGTCCCTGGCTGACCGTCCCCGGCTGGGCCTCGCGGGCCGGGCGTCGCGGGCTGACAGCCGCACCCCACGACCGATCGCACCGACCCGGTGTGCCGCCGCAGGCCACGACGCGCGGCGGCACACCGGCACACCGACGGATCGGTCCGCTGATCTGCTCAGGCGCTGAGCTGGTCAGGCGAGAAGGGTCTCGCCGACGAACCCGCCCCGCGCGCATCCCGGCGGCAGCGCGAACACGGCCGAACCCACGGGAGTGATCCACTCGTTGAGCAGATCGAGTTCCGCCAACCGACGCTGGATGGGTACGAACTGGCCGGTGACGTCGGCCTGGTACGAGGCGAACAGCAGCCCTGAGTTCGAGACCTGGCCTCCCGTCGGGCCGTCGTCGTAGTTGTAGGCACGGCGGAAGATCCGTTCCGCCGGGTTGTCGGAACGGGCGCGTCGCACGTGAGAGAACTCTGGGATGACCGGGAAACCGATCGCGGTCGTCGCGGTGAAGTCGGGCTCGTCATGCTCCCGGGAGCCGGTCAGCGGGGCTCCGTTCGACAGTGACCGGCCCACGGCCTGCTCGCGTCCCGAACGATCCAGGCGATCCCACTTGTCCAGGTCCATTGCGATGCGACGCACCACCAGGGTGCTGCCGCCGGCGAGCCAGCCGTCGTCATCGCCGCACCAGACGAGCCGGTCGAACTCGGCCGTGCCCGGAGTCGGGTTGGCGGACCCGTCGATCTGCCCGAACAGGTTGCGCATGGTGGTGCCCGTCGGTTCGGAGCCATGACTGCGGCGGAACCCGGACTGCCGCCAACGCAGGGCGGCGAAGCCACGGCAGTCCTTCAGCAGCATCCGCGTGGTGTGGGCGACCGTGACCGGGTCGTCGGCGCCGATGTGGAGCAGCAGGTCACCACCGGTCCAGGCCGGCTCCAGGCGGTCGACGGCGAAGGCGGGCAGCGCGCGAAGCCACGGCGGCACCGCCGCGTCACCGGCCGCCCGCGCGACCAGACCGGGGCCGAAGCCGAAGGTGACCGTCAGCCGTGCCGGCACGAGCCCGAGCTCCGGCTCGGAGTCGGCCAGCGCCGGTTCGCCCCGGGTGAGCCGGTCGGCGTCGTCGGTGAGAATGCGCAGCATGCGGCGGATCGCGTCCCGGTCGACCCCGTCGTGCAGGTCCAGGGCGAGGAATGTCGCGTGCGCCTGCGGCGTCGTCGCGATCCCGGCCTGACGGGCGCCGTGGAACGGCTCGGTCCGCCCGCCGTGGAGCGGCGCCACGACCGGCGCCACGACCGGGGCGTCCTCGCCCGGGCCGAGCATCTGGTCCGCGCCGATCGCGGTGAAAGCGCCACCGGCGGCGACGCCCCCGCCCACCAGGAGCCGCCGGCTCGGCCCTGCCCGCCGCCGACCAGGCCCGGCTCCCTGGTCGGCCGCCATCAGCGGGTGTTCTCCGCGGGAGCCCCGGTCGGTTCCGGTGTCGCGCCGCCGCTCCCGCCGCCCATCCCGCCCATGGGCATGTCACCGTCCTCGTAGGTCTCGTTGGCACCCGAGTAGTCCTTCGCCGGCGCCGTGAACGCGAACGTCGAGCGGTCGGAGAACGTGATGGTGAACGCGACCTCGTCGCCCGCGCTGATCGGATCCGTGAGGTCCATCAGCATGAGGTGGTTGCCGCCGGGCTCGAGGGTCAGGGTGCCGCCTGCCGGTACCACGAAGCCACCCCGGCGGGGTTGCATAATCATTTCTCCGGTCGGGTTCTCGACCGTCTCGTGCAGCTCCATCTCCGGTGACGACGGGCTGGTCGCCGAGACGACGGTGACGTCCTGGGAGCCGTTGTTACGGAGCTCGCCGAAAGCGGCGGACATGCCGTCCGGTGCGGCCTTCACCCAGGCGTCCTCGATCGCCATGGTCGCACCCGCCGGACGGGCGGTGGGCCCGGCGGCGGGTGGCTCGCCGTCCGATCCGCATCCGGCCAGGAACAGCAGCGCCGCGCCGGCGAACACGCCGAGGCGAGCGGTCAGACCAACCATGTCCGTCTGGACTCCTTCTGTGTGATGAGGGCGTGGTCACGGCCGCGGTGGTGCCGGCCGCCCGCTGCGTCGCCGCACCGAGCTGTATCCCCAGAACAGCGCCAGGGCCGCGCCCGCCCCCACCGCGCCGACGACGAGGGCACGTACCCACGTCGCTCCGGCGGGTTCCGTGGGTTCTGTGGGTTCCGCGGCCGAGGCAGCGCCGGCGGCCGGCTCGGCCGACGTGGCGGTGGGGCGCGCCGAGGTGGTCGGAGGCAGTGCACCCGCGGAAGCGGGGGCCAGCGCTGTCGCGCCCACGGCGAAAGGGATCAGGCCACTGATCGGATGACCGTCCGCGGACACGACGCGCCAGCGGACCTGGTAGGCGCCGTCCGGCGCGCCGTCGCGCAGCGCGGCGGTGACGGCCGTGCCCTGCGTGACGGCCGAACCGCGCGACCAGTCCGTCCCGGCGTCGTCCGCGACGACCACGACGGCGCCGATGGTGAGAACGTCGGCGGAGAAGTGCAGCGTGACCGCGGCGGGTGCCCGCGAGAGGCGTTCCCCGTCGGTGGGACTGCTCGACAGCAACTGGCTGTGCGCCGAGGCCGGAGCCGTACCGGCGACCAGCATCACGGCCACGACGAGCAGGCCCGAGAACACCTCCGCGGCACGGCGGGTCACACCCATGCCCTGCCGCGAACGGCCGCACCGGATGCCCACGATAACCCACCGCCCTGTTCTGCCGTTTTCGAGTTCGTCGAAGAGGGTCGCGGGACACGAAGAACCGGCCTCGCGCCCCGTGGCCGAAAAACCCGCGAGGAACCACACCCCCGGACCAGGCGCCGATTCACCGGCGACCGAGCCGTTCTGATGCCCTGGGCCAAAGCCCACGGCAGCTGCGGCCAAGGGGTGGACGGCCGCCGACAGGGCGACGATAGATGTACGACAGGCTGTCGGAGAAGCGGGTTTCGCGAGATGTACTCCACACGCCGGGGCGGGACCCCAATCGCGCGTGCCCACTTCGGCCAGCGCATCCAGCGGGGTGGAGCGGTTCCAGGTTGGTCTGTCGCGGTGAAACAGAAAGCGCCCGTCCCCCGAGACAGGGACGGGCGCTTTCTTACTGCGAGCGGGGATTACTCGACATCCACCACGGGGCTGCCGGGGCGGCAGCGCACGGGCAGCGGCTCGGAACCACAGCCGGTCAGAATCCGGAGAATCTGCGGGTCGTGGTCGCTGGCCTGGTCGGAGAACTCGGCGTTGATGTGCACCACACCGTACGAGTAGCCCTTGATGGTCGGGCTGATGAGGATGTGGTCCAACGTCTGCGAGTTGCCGTCGAACACGTAGCTGTACCGCTCGTTCGCGGGCAGGTCGTTGATCAGCGTCCTCAGCAGCGCACCGTTGTCGGTCAGCGTCGCCAGGGTCGGGCTGAACTGGTAGTCGTTGATGTCACCCAGCACGACCACGCGAGCGGTGTTGCCGCTCTTGGCCGCGAGGTCGGCCACGAAGGTGCGGACCTCGGTCGCCTGGCTGACGCGCTGGCCCTCGGAGGTGCGGGCCGGCGGCTGCACCGCGGCGGTGAGCGGGTAGTCGCCGCCCTTGCTGGTGAAGTGGTTGGCGATGACGAACAGCTGCTTGTCGCCGTCGTACCGGAACTCGCCGACCAGGGGCTTGCGGCTGGCGTTCCAGGCGGAGCTGGTCGGGTTGATGCGGCCGGGGGAGGCCGACAGCATGATCTGGTTGCTGGTCGGCCGCACCTTCTGCACGGTCACGGCCGTGTCCGCGTCGCCGCCGGGACGGTCGACGAAGGTCGTCCGGGCCGGGTTGAACAGGAACACCTGGCGGATGTTGCCGCCGGGGGCGCCACCGTCGGTGCCGTCGTTGGGGTCGATCGAACGCGACTGGTAGGTCGGGCCGCCGGCCGCCTCGATCGCCGCGATGAACCTGGCGATGGTCTGGTCGGCCGCGACGACGCCGCCACCGGCGGTGCCGTTGTTGTCCTGGATCTCCTCCAGGGCGAGAATGTCGGGCTTGCCGAGGTTCACGACGACGGCCTGGGCCAGCCGCGCGTACTTGGCGTCGGAGTCGGCGGCGGTGAGGTTCTCGACGTTGTAGGTGACGATGGACAGGTCGCCGGCCTTCTTCGGCGGGGTGACCTTCTGCGGCCTGAGGCTGCCCTCGGTGATGGCGCCGAGGGCGGTGGTCTGGATGACGTACCCACCGAACGACTGGTAGTCGACGACGCCGACCGAACCACCCGCGAGCGTGGAACCGACGTTGGCGGCGGGGGCGCCGTCCAGGGCCTGGATCATCAGCCGACCGCTGTTGGGGTCGTCGTAGGAGACGTACGCCGAACCGCCGCGCGGGGTCGGGTTCTGGGCCGGCTTCAGGGTGACCCAGAGCTCACCGAACTCGGTGTTCACCGGGCTGATGAGACGGGTGTCCTGGGCGACGGTGACCCGCATGCCCTCGTGGACCTCCAGCCAGTCGAGCGCATACGAGCCCGGCTCGAGTGGCTGGGCCTCGAGGCTGCCTGTCTTGGTGAAGGCGTCGGCGAGGCTGACGGGGGTCGGTGTGGGAAGGGCGTTGCCGCCGGTCAGCCTGATGGTGTTGATCGGGCCGCCGAGCTCGGTGAGCGTCTGCGCGCCGGCGGTGGGGCGGTACTCGGTGACCCGGCCGGTCGCCAGCACCGAGTCGCCGATGGCGACCGCGGGGGTGGTGGAGCCGGTGAAGACGAAGAGACCTTCGCTGGTCAGCGGGTCGGCGTCGGCCGACGGGTCCTGCATCCAGTAACCGCGGGAGCTGCCCGTGGTGCGGACGGCGGTCACAACACCGGGCACGTTGGTGACGCTCTGGCCGACGATCGGGGAGATCCGACCGGCACCCTGGATGTCGTGGATCCGGGTGGTGCCGGGGGTCGGGTCGGTGGGGTCGGTCGGGTCGCCGGCGGTCACGGTGACGCCGGCCGTGTTGGTGGCCCTCGGCACGCCCGAGGTGAAGTCGACCGAGTTGTTGTCGGTGTCGACCATGGCACCGCTGCGGGCGTTCGCCGTGGTGTTGGTCAGCCCGGGGGCGGCGAGGGTCTCGACGTTGGCGGTGGCGCCATAGCCGACGAGGTCCTTGACGTTCGGCGCTGTGGCGCAGCTGATGCCGCAGCCGACCAGCGGGATGGCGGAGGTGACCAGGGCGACGACGCCGGAGGTGGCCGACATCGGAACGCTGCCGGTGGCGTCGGGCGTCGGCAGGTCGAGCGTGCCGCCCGCGCCGGCGGCCTGCCGGATCAGGTAACGGCCGTTGGCCGGGATCGAGCCGGACAGGGCCGTCATCTGGAAGACCGCACCCGCCGCTGAGGCGTACTGAACGCTCCAGCCCTCGACGCTTACCGGGCTGCCCGTAAGGTTCGCCAGCTCGATGAAGTCGTTCCTGAAGGCCGCCCCCGAGTTGCCGCCTCCGCCGTAGACCGCGGAGATGACGACGTCGGCCGAGAGCGCGTTCGCGGGGGCCGGGAGGGCCGTCAGGCTGGCCGCGGCCACGAACGACAGACTCGCCGCCGTGGTCCAGCGGCGTGCGCTGAGATGTGCCAAGGTGCTCTGCTCCTAAGGGAAGGTGATCCCAGGAGCATGCTGCCCGGCGTGATCTGGTGGAAGTATTAATTTGACGAACTGTCGTGATTGCCCTATGTGTTCCCTATTTCTTCTCGTCACGTTTCACTGCTGGTAGGTGCGGTGCCGAGGTCCGGCAGGTCGATGACCTCCTGCTGCAGGGTGCCGGCGTCGTAGACGAGCAGGCCGTCGTCGCGGCGCCCCGCGCCGGAGGTCGTGCGATGCGGGTAGGCGCGGCCGTCGTGGCGCAGGTGGAGCACCTGGCCGCCGCGGACCATCGTGACGAAGTCGGCGATCATCCGCCGGTGGCAGCGCCACCACAGCGTCTCGGCGCACATCACCGCCGTCCGCACTGTTCCGGCCTCGGTGAGCAGCTCGTCGACCGCCTCGGCGAAGGCCGGCGTGCGCGTCCAGGCGGCGTAGCCGGCGAACGACCGGTTCACCAGCGAGACGTCCGGGGAGTCCACCGGGGCCGTCCGCCGGCCGCCGAGGCGCGGCTCCCAGCGGTAGGCCACCTCGGCGGCCGGCAGCCACCGTTCGATGTTGCGCCGCGCCACCTGCGGGTTGTGCCGGCTTCCCGGCATCGACCTGACATCCACCAGCAGCCCGACCCCGGCGCCACGCAGCAGCTCGACCAGGCTGTCCTCGGGCAGGGTGCCATGGCCGACGGTGAGCAGAACCGGCGCCGGAGTCACCCCGCCGGTGTACCCGCCGGCGTCCGACCGCATTGACCAGGGCCGTGTCATTGACCAGGGCCGCGTCGCTCAGCCGCGCAGGCCGCGCCGGTGGAGGACGTCAGCTGACCGCCAGGACGATGGCCGCGCCGAGGCTGCCGAGCCCGACGGCGAACGCCATCTCGGGCAACCCGCCGTCGCGCCGTCGGAAGAGGCGGTCGAGCGCGAGCCGCCCGGCGCCGATCGCCGCCACCGCGGTCGCGACCACCGCGATGCACAGCGGGTACTCCATGCCGCCGTCGGTTGCCCACAGACCCTGCGGCACGGTCACGATCATCGCATTGATCATCACACCGATCACGGCCGCGGCCGCCAACGGAGTCAGCAGGCCCGCGGCCAGGCCCAGGCCGCCGAGGAGCTCGCCTGCTCCGGCCAGCCCGGCGAAGAAGGTGCCGGGGTGGTAGCCCAGCTCGGTGAACCCTCTGCCGGTAGCGGTGAGGCCCTCGCCGCCGAACAGGCCGAAGAGCTTCTGTGCGCCATGCCCGGCGAGCAGCAGGCCGAAGGTCATGCGCAGGAGCAGGAGCCCGAGGTCGTCGGCGGACACGGCCGCGGGACGCGCGACGGTCCGGGCCGCGCCGGGTGGGGCCGGGGCGGCCCGGACCGTCGCGCGT
>NZ_JBFLUG010000190.1:0-10870 GCF_041008525.1 Parafrankia sp. FMc2
GGATCTGGTGGCCGTTGGCGCGGGCGTCGGAGAGGCGTTCGAGGAGGAGGAGGCCGGCGCCTTCGCCCCAGCCGGTGCCGTCGGCGGCGTCGGCGAAGGCCTTGCAGCGGCCGTCGGGTGACAGGCCCCGCTGCCGGCTGAACTCCGTGAAGATCCCCGGACTGCCGATCACGGTGACGCCGCCGGCCAGCGCCAGGGTGCACTCGCCGCTGCGCAGGGCCTGGGCGGCCAGGTGCACGGCGACCAGGGATGAGGAGCAGGCGGTGTCGATCGTGACCGCCGGGCCCTCCAGTCCGAAGGTGTAGGAGAGCCGGCCCGAGGCCACACTCGTCGTGCTGCCGGCGAGGAAGTAGCCCTCGTAACCGGCGGGCATGGCGAGAGCCCGCGGACCGTAGTCCTGCGAGATGACGCCGGCGAACACGCCGGTGCGGCTGCCGCGCAGCGACGTCGGGTCGATCCCGGCCCGTTCGAACGTCTCCCAGGCGACCTCCAGCAGCAGCCGCTGCTGCGGGTCGGTCGCCGCGGCCTCGCGCGGCGAGATGCCGAAGAACTCGGCGTCGAAGTCACCGGCGTCGTGCAGGAACCCGCCCTCCCGGGCGTAGGTCCGCAGCGGCAGGCCGGGCTCCGGGTCGTAGAGGCCGTCGAGATCCCAGCCGCGGTCGGTCGGGAACCCGGTGATCGCGTCCTGACCGGACACCAGCAGGTCCCACAGGTCCTCGGGCGAGGCCACCCCGCCCGGGAACCGGCAGCCGATGGCGACGACGGCGATCGGCTCGTCCACGTCGCCGCCCACTCGGGACGCTGTCCGCGCCCCGGCGGCCGCTGCCGGCTCCGACCCGTCCCGGCTGGCCAGTCCGTCCAGCTCGGACCGCAGGAAACCGGCGAGGGCGGCGGGAGTCGGGTAGTCGAAGACCAGGGTCGCCGGCAGTACCAGCGAGGTCTGCGCACCGAGCCGGTTGCGCAGCTCCACCGCGGCGAGCGAGTCGAACCCGAGACTGCTGAACGCCCGGTCGGGCGCGACCGCGTCCCCGCTGGCGTGGTTGAGGATCGCCGCGACCGCGGCCCGGACCAGATCGAGCAGGATGCGGGCGCGTTCCGCGTCGTTCGCCGCGGCGAGCCGGCGGGCCAGCGCGCCGTCCCGGCGGCGGGAGCCGCGGCGTGCGGCGGCGGCCGGGACGAGCGAGCGCAGGATCGCCGGGAACGGCTCGCCCGACGCCTCGGCGCCGCGGGCACGGGCGGCCAGCGCCGGCAGGTCGAGCCCGGCCGGGACGAGGGTGGCGTGGCCGCTGGCGAGCGCGGCGTCGAGGAGCGCCAGGCCCTCGTCGACGCTGATCGGGACCACGCCGTAGCGGCTGATCCTCGACCGGTCCACCGTGCTCAGCGCGGCGTCCATCCCGTCGCCGGTGTTCCACAGGCCCCAGGCGAGGCTGGTGGCGGGGAGGCCTCCGGCCTGGCGGTGGTGGGCGAGGGCGTCGAGGTAGGTGTTGGCGGCGGCGTAGTTGGCCTGGCCGGCGGTGCCGAGGGTCCCGGCGAGGGACGAGTACAGGACGAACGCGCCCAGCGGCTGGTCGAGCGTCGCCCGGTGCAGGTTCCAGGCGGCGTCGACCTTCGGCTGGAGGACGCTGTGCAGCTGGGTCGGTGTCAGGGCCACCAGCGTGGCGTCGTCCAGCACGCCCGCGGTGTGCACGACCGCGGTGAGCGGGTGGGCGGCGGGAACGTCCGCGACCAGCTGTCGGGCGGCAGCCTGGTCGGTGAGGTCCGCGGCGATGATCCAGACGTCGGCGCCCAGCGCGGTGAGCTCGGCGGCGAGGTCGTCCGCACCGGGGGCGGCCGGGCCACGGCGGCTGACGAGCACGAGGCGGCGGGCCCCGTGGTGGGTGACGAGGTGGCGGGCCGTGAGGGCGCCGAGGGTGCCGGTCCCGCCAGTGATCAGCACCGTCCCCGCCGGGTCCAGCCCAGCCCTGGCCGGCTCGCTCGGCACCGGGCTGGCCGCGGCGGTGGCCGTGACCGTGACCAGTCGGGGCACGAGCACGCCGCCGCGGCGGATCGCGAGCTGCGGCTCGTCCGCGCCGAGCCCGTGCACCAGGGCTGTGTACACGGCGTCGTCGGGGAGGGTGGTCTCCGCCGCGGCGTCGCCCGCGGTTGTCGATGAGCCGTCCAGGTCCAGCAGGACGAACCGGCCGGGATGTTCCGCCTGTGCCGAGCGGACCAGCCCCCACAGCGGCGCGTGTGTCAGATCGGCCCCGGCTGCCGGGTCGGCGCCAGGCGCGGCCTGGCGGGTGACGACGACCAGCCGGGCGGCGGTGAGCCGCTCGTCGGCCAGCCACTCCTGCACCACCTCGAGCGCGCGCTCGGCCTCCCGGCGCGCCGCCTGCGGACCGTCGTCGGCCGCGCCGCCGACCGCGCCGTCGGCAGGGCCGTCGACGAAGCCGGCGACCACCTGGCCGGGCGTCGCCGCGCCGTCCGCCAGCGCCTGCCGCAGCGCGGCGAGGTTCGGGTAGCCGGTCACGGGGTGGAGCCAGGCGCCCTCGCCGGCGGTCAGACCCAGCACGTCGGCGCCGACCACCGCCCACGGCCCGGTCTCGGTGGACGTCCGCGCCGCCGCACCCGGGGTGGGCAGGGAGACCCAGTCCGTCCGGAACAGCGGGCGGCTGCCGGCCGCGGGGGCCCGCAGCGCGTCCGCGGTGAACGGCGCGACCGTCAGCCTGTCGGCCGCGGCGACCGGTGCGCCGTCGGCGTCCTGGATCGTCAGCGCGTAGCTCCGCGCGCCGATGGGCGGCGCCGGGCTCGCGGTGGACGTCGTGGAGCCGGCTGGCGGCGCGTCCGCCGGGTTCCCGGCCTCGTCGGAGTCCTCGAGGCGGCGCAGCCGGACCCGCAGGGTGTCCCCTCCGGACCCCCCTCCGGACGCCACCAGGCGCACGCCGGTCAGCGCGACGAGATCACCGGCCCGGTCGAGTCCGGTCAGCAGCGGGTGGAGCACGGTGTCCAGCAGCGTGGGGTGCAGGCCGTACCCGGCCGTCGGAGCACCGCCGCGAGCATCGGTCTCGGTCTCCTGGACGGTGGCGATCTCCGCGTACCAGGTGTCCGCGCTCGCCCACGCCGACCGCAGGCCGCCGAACGAGGCCCCCAGGCCGTAGCCGAGGGCGGCGAGCCGCTCGTACAGCTCGTCCACGTCGACGGCGGCTGCGTCGGGCGGCGGCCAGGCCAGCGCGTCGTCGGCCTCCCCGGTGGTGTCGCCCTCCCCGGTGGTGTCGCCGGCCGCGGAGACGGTGACCGCCGTCGCGTGGGTCCGCCAGCCCGGCGCGGCGACGTCCTCGCTGCCCGCCGGGACCACCGGGCGGCTGTGCAGGCGGACCACGCGCCGGCCGGAATCGTCCGGATGGGCGAGACTCACCTGAAGGTCCACCGACCCGCCGGGCGGCAGCACGAGCGGGGCCTCGGCGGTGAACGACTCCAGCCGGGCCGCGGCGGCGGTGCCCGCGCCCGTGACGTGCAGGGCCAGGTCGACCAGGGCCGCCGCCGGCACCGTGACGACTCCGCCCACCACGTGGTCGGCGAGCCAGGGCTGCTCGCCGGCGGAGAGCCGGCCGGTGAACAGCACGCCGTCGGTGTCGGCGAGGGTCGTGGTCGCGCCGAGCAGCGGATGGCCGGGGGCGCGCAGGCCGAGGCGGGTCACGTCGCCGGCGTCCGCCGGAGCGTCCAGCCAGTAGCGGCGGTGCTGGAAGGCGTACGTCGGCAGCTCGAACCCGGTCCCGGCGCGGCCGGCGAACAACGGTGTCAGATCCACCCGGTCGCCACGGACGTGCAACTGCGCCAGCGCGGTGACCACGCCCGTCGCCTCGTCCCGGCCGCGGCGTGCGGTCGCGACGAGGTGCGGATCCGCACCCGCGCCGCCCGCCCGTGCGGTGCCGCCCTCCTCCACGGTGCTCTCCGCCGGGGTGGCGGTGCGCTCCAGAACGCCGCGGTGTTCCAGGGTGGCGCGGGTCAGGCCGGTGAGCGTGGCGTCCGGCCCGAGCTCGAGGAAGGTCGTGACGCCGAGCCCGTGGAGTGTCTCGATGCCCTGGTGGAACCGCACGGCCTGGCGGATGTGGCGCACCCAGTACGCGGGGGTCGCGATCTCCGCCGGCACCGCGAGCACGCCCGTCAGGTTGGAGACGACGGGAGTGGTCGGCGCGGTGTAGTCGACCGTCGCCGCGATGGCCGCGAAGGCGTCCAGGACGGCATCGGTGTGCGGGGAGTGGAACGCGCCGGAGACCGTGAGCCGGCGGGTCCGCCCGCCGCGGTCCCGCCACGCCTGCTCGACGGCGGCCAGGGCGTCGGCGTCACCGGAGACGACGGTGGACGTCGGCGTGTTCGTCGCGGCGATCGCGAGGCGGTCGGTGTGGCCGGTCAGCAACGCGGTGATGTCGGGCTCGGGGCCGTCGAACGAGGCCATCGCGCCGCCCGCGGGCAGCGTCTGCATGAGCCGGGCGCGGGCGGTGACCAGGCGCGCGGCGTCGTCGAGGGTGAACACGCCGGCCAGATGGGCGGCGGTGATCTCCCCCAGCGAGTGGCCGGCGAGGTAGTCGGCCCGCACGCCGTGCGCGGTCACCAGCCGGTACAGGGCCACCTTGTACGCGAACAGGGCCGGTTGCGTGTAGAGCGTCTGGTGGACGAGCGCGGCGGTGTCGCTGTCAGGGTCGGCGGTCAGCACCTCGCTCAGCGAGGGCTGGGCGGCTGCGCCGGCCCGGCCCGGGTCCTGCCCCAGGTGTGCGTCGAGGGCGGCGATCGCGGCGCCGAACGCCTCGGCGAAGACGGGGAACGCGTCGGCCAGCTGGCGGCCCATGCCCGGGCGCTGGCTGCCCTGGCCGGTGAACAGCAGCGCCGTTCTTCCCGGCCGGCGGACTGTTCCCGCCACAGCGCCGGGGCCGCCCACCACGGCGGCCGGTGCGCCGTCGGGGGCCTGGTCCACCTCGCCGGCGGCCTGGTCCGCGTCGTCGGCGAAGGCGCGCAGCCGGTCGAGAGCCGCGCCGAGATCGTCCGCGACGATCACTGCCCGGTGGTCCAGCTGGGCACGTGAGGTGGCCAGCGCGAACCCCACATCCCGGGCATCCACCACGCCCCCGGCCGCTGCGGGGTCGGCGAGACGGTCGGCGAGGTGGCTGGCAAGCGCGGCGGCCTGCGCGCCGAGCGCCTGCGGGGTGCGGGCGGACAGCGGCCAGGCCACCGGCCCGGTGCTGCCGGTGCCGCCGTGCACGCTGTCGGCGCCGGCACCACCGTTGACGGCGGTGGTGCCGTCCTCCTCCACAGGAGTCGGGGCCTGCTCGACGATGACGTGGGCGTTGGTGCCGCTGATGCCGAAGGCGGAGACGGCGGCGCGGCGGGGCCGGTCGACGTCGGGCCAGGGGCGGGTGTCGGTGAGCAGGCGGACGTGGCCGGCGGTCCAGTCGACGTGGCTGCTGGGCTGGTCGACGTGCAGGGTGGCGGGCAGGACCGCGTGCTCGAGGGCCTGGACCATCTTGATGATGCCCGCGACGCCCGCCGCCGCCTGGGAGTGGCCGATGTTCGACTTGACCGAGCCGAGGTAGAGCGGCCGGTCGTCCGGTCGTTCCTGCCCGTAGGCGGCGAGCAGGGCATGCGCCTCGATCGGGTCGCCGAGGGCGGTGCCGGTGCCGTGCGCCTCCACCGCGTCGACGTCCGCCGGGCCGAGCCGGGCGGAGGCGAGCGCGGCCCGGATGACCCGCTGCTGGGACGGGCCGTTCGGGGCGGTGAGCTGGCTGGAGGCGCCGTCCTGGTTGACCGCGGAGCCGCGCAGGACGCCGAGGATGCGGTGGCCGTTCGCGCGGGCGTCGGAGAGCTTCTCCAGGAGCAGCAGGCCGGCGCCCTCACCCCAGCCGGTGCCGTCGGCGGAGTCCGCGAAGGCCTTGCAGCGACCGTCGGGGGACAGCCCGCGCTGGCGGCTGAACTCGACGAACACGGCCGGGCTCGCGAGAACGGTGACCCCGCCGGCGAGCGCCAGCGAGCACTCCCCGGCCCGCAGCGCCTGCATGGCCAGGTGGACGGCGACCAGCGACGACGAGCACGCGGTGTCGACGGTGACCGCGGGCCCTTCCAGACCGAGGCTGTAGGAGACCCGGCCGGACGCGACGCTGCCCGCGCTCCCGCTGCCGATGTACCCCTCGAACCCGCTCGGAGCGCGGTGCAGCAGCCGGCCGCCGTAGTCGCCGTACATGACTCCGGCGAACACCCCGGTGCGGCTGCCGCGCAGCGCCACCGGGTCGATGCCGGCGCGTTCGAAGGTCTCCCAGGCGATCTCCAGCAGCAGCCGCTGCTGCGGGTCGGTGGCGGCGGCCTCCCGCGGCGACATGCCGAAGAAGTCGGCGTCGAAGTCCGCCGCGCTCTCCAGGAAGCCGCCGGTACGCGCGTAGGACGTCCCGGTGTGGTCGGGGTCCGGATGGTAGAGCGCGTCGACGTCCCAGCCACGGTCGGTCGGGAACGGGCTGATCGCATCGGTTCCGGTCGTCACCAGCCGCCACAGGTCCTCGGGTGAGCGCACCCCGCCCGGGTAGCGGCAGGCCATCCCGACGATCGCCACGGGCTCGACCCGCCCGGCCTCGACCTCCGAAAGGCGCTGCCGGGTGCGGGCGAGGTCCGCGGTGACCTTCTTCAGGAAGTCCCGCAGTTTCGCTTCGTTCGCCACGTCAACAGATCCCTTCAGGAGATGCCGAGATCGGACTCGATGAAGTCGAAGATCTCGTCATCGGTCGCCTCGTCGAACCGGTCGTCGAAGGACGTCGGGTCGGCGGCAGAGGAGTGGTCGGTGGTGGTGTGGTCGTCGGCGCCGATCCGGGCGAGCAGCACCTGCAACCGGCCGGCCAGCCGGGCCCGGGCCTCGGGATCGGCCGAGATCATCGGGATCACGGCCTCCAGGCGGGTCAGCTCGGCCGTGTAGAGGCCGTCGCCCGGGGAGCCGATGTCCGCCGCCAGCACCTCGTGCAGGTGGGTGGCGAGGGACAGCGGAGTCGGGTGGTCGAAGATGACGGTGGTCGGCAGCCGCAGGCCGGTGCGCTGGCCGAGCTGGTTGCGCAGCTCGAGCGCGGTGAGCGAGTCCAGACCCAGGTGGGAGAAGCCCCGGTCGACCGGGACGGCGTCCACACCGGGATGCCCGAGCACCGTGGCGGTCAGCTCCCGCACCACCGTGAGCACCCGCTCCTCGCGGTCGTCGGCCGGCAGCGCGGCGAGCTCGTCCAGCAGCCTCGCCGCGGGGCGCAGTCCTGCCTCCTCCCCGGCCGCCGCGCGGTGCCCGGCGGTTGCCGGCACGAGTCCACGCAGGATGGCCGGCAGCGTGCCGGTGACCGTCCCGTTGAACGTGCCGCCGCTGGCCGCACCGCCGGCGGCACGCGCCCGGAGCGCGGCGAGGTCGAAGCGTGCCGGGACGAGGACCGGTTGCGGCGACCGCAGTGCGGCGTCGAGCAGCGCGAGCCCCTCGTCGACGCCGACGGGGTGTACCCCGAGCCGGGCGATCCGGGACCGGTCGGCGGCGCTCAGGGCCGCGTCCATGCCGTCGTCGGTGGCCCAGAGTCCCCAGGCGAGGCTGGTGGCGGGTTGGCCGTGGGTGTGCCGGTGGTGGGCGAGGGCGTCGAGGTAGGTGTTGGCGGCGGCGTAGTTGGCCTGGCCCGCCGTCCCGAGGACGCCGGCGAGGGAGGAGTAGAGGACGAACGCGGCCAGGGGGTGGTCGAGGGTGGCCTGATGCAGGTTCCAGGCCGCGTCGATCTTCGGTCGGAGGACGGCGTCGAACTGGTCGGCGGAAAGGCCGGCCAGGGTGCCGTCCCGCAGGACGCCGGCGGTGTGGATGACGGCGGTGAGGGGCCGCTCGGCGGGAACCGCGCCGACGAGCGCTTGGGTCGCCGCCGGATCGGTCAGATCCGCCGCGACGATCTGGGCGTGGGCGCCGAGGGCGGCCAGGTCGGCGGCGAGCGCGGCGGCACCTGGGGCGTCGGGTCCGCGCCGGCTGACCAGCAGCAGGTTGCGCACGCCATGTGCGGCCACCAGGTGGCGGGCGGTCAGCGCGCCGAGGGTGCCGGTGCCGCCGGTGACGAGCACCGTTCCCGCCGGGTCCAGGGGCCGGGCCGGCGATGTCGGGAGCGGCGTGGCCTCCGACGGGATGACGCGGACCAGCCGGGGGAGGTGGCCCCGGCCGTGCCGCAGCACGACCTGGGGCTCGTCGGCCTGCAGCGCGCGCAGCACCACGGCGGGCACGGCCAGGTGCGACGCCAGCGCACGGTCACAGTCCACCAGCAGGAACCGGCCCGGGTACTCCGCCTGCGCCGACCGCACGAGCCCCCACACCCCGGCGCGGGTGAGATCGTCGGGACCGGCGTCGCCGGGCAGGTCCGTCCCGACGGCGCCCTGGGTGACCAGCGCCAGCCGCGATCCGGCCAGCCGCTCGTCGGCGAGCCAGCCGCGCAGCAGCTCCAGCGTGTCCCGCACGGCGGCGTGCGCCGCCGCGGCGGCATCGGGCCCGTCTCCGGCCTCGGCCGCGATCACCGGTGCCAGGACGATGTCGGGTACGCCGTCGCCGTCGCCCAGCGCCGCCTGCAGCGCGGCGAGGTCCGGGTACAGCTGCACGTCGGCACGGGCCGCGCCGGCCGGAGTCCCGTTCGCCGTCGTCTCGGACGTCACATCCGTGTCATGGGTCCCGGTCTCGTGGGCGGCGGCCGGGGCCTCGCTGGTGGGCGTGGCCTCACTGGTGGGCGGGTCGACCGGCAGGGGCTCGGTGCCGACGAAGGCCCACGACCGGGCCTGCGGCGGCCCGTCGTCCGCCAGCTCCTGCCAGGTCGTCCGGAACAGGGAGCGACTCACGTCCCGGGCCGTCCCGACCAGCGCGTGCGGATCGACCGAGCTCACGGTGAGGGCCTCGACGGTCACCAGCGGCAGGCCCGCATCGTCCAGGACCCGGAGCCGAACCGTGCCCGGGTCGCTGTCGGCCGTCGAGAGGATCACCCGCAGCGGTCCGGCCGGCACGGGGGCGTGCGATGTCACCCCGCTCCAGCTGACCGGCACGGCGACCGTGCCGTCACCTTCCGCGCTGTCACCGCCCGAGCTGTCACCGCCCGCGTCGAGCGCGATGGTGTGCAGTGCGGCGTCCAGCAAGGCCGGGTGCAGCAGGAAGCCGTCCGGGGCGGTGGCCAGCTGCTCGGGCGGGCTGATCTCGGCGAAGACGGCGCCGTCGGCTCGCCAGGCGGCCCGCAGACCGCCGAACGCCGGCCCGTAGCCGTAGTCCGCGTCCGCGAGCCGGGCATAGAGGTGGTCCAGGTCGATCGGCGCGGCGTCCGCTGGCCGCCAGGCGACCGGACCGGCCGACCGGCCCGTCTCCGGCCCGGTGACGGATGCGTCGGTGGACGTGACAGTGCCCGAGGCGTGCCGCCGCCAGCCGCGGACCGCGCTGTCAGCGTCGTCCGTGCTGCCGGTGCTGCCGGTGCCCGCGGCGTCGCCGTCGACATCGTCGTGTCGCGAGTGGATCGTCAGCGTGCGCCGGTCGGAGCCCTCCTCGCCGGTCAGCGCGACCTGCACACGCACCGCGCCGGTAGACGCCAGGACGATGGGCGCTTCGAGGATCAGGTCCTCGACCTGCGGGTATCCGGCGATGGCGCCGGCGCCGCGGGCCAGTTCCAGCAGTGCCGTCCCGGGCACCAGGACCGTCCCGGCGATTGCGTGGTCGGCCAGCCACGGTTGTGCCCGCAGCGACAGGCTCCCGGTGAACAGGGTGGAGACGCCGTCCGGCAGGGACACCGCGGCGGCCACCAGCGGATGCCCGGTGGCTGCGAGGCCGGCCGCGGCCAGGTCGCCGGTGCCGGCGGGTACGTCCAGCCAGTAGCGGCGGCGCTGGAACGGGTAGGTCGGCAGCGTGACGCGCGGCGCCGCCGGCAGGACCGCCGCCCAGTCGACCGCCCGCCCGGCCACATGCAGCTGGGCGAGGGCGGTGAGCAACGCGGCGGCTTCGCCGCGGCTGCGGCGCTGCGTGCTGACGGCCGTGCCCGCCTCGCCAGCCGCCCCCGCCTCGCCAGCCGTGCCCGCCCCGACGAGCGCGCCTGCGTCCGACAGGTGATCGAGGGTGGCGTGGGTGAGGGCGGTGAGGGTGCTGTCGGGCCCGATCTCCAGGAAGGTGGTGACGCCGAGGGTGTGGAGGGTCTGGATGCCCTGGTGGTAGCGGACGGTGCCGCGTAGGTGTCGGACCCAGTAGTCGGGGGTGGTGATGTCGGTGGGGTTGGCGAGGGTGCCGGTGAGGGTGGAGACGAGGGGGATTCTCGGGGTTTGGTACTGGATGGTTCTGGCGGTGGTGGCAAAGTCGTCGAGGAGTGTGTCGGTGTGGGGGGAGTGGAAGGCGCCGGAGACGGTGAGTCGGCGGGTGCGGATGCCCGCCTCGCGGGCTGCCTGCTCGATCTGGTCGATGACGGTGGCGGAGCCGGACAGGACGGTTGCCCGTGGGCTGTTCGTCGCGGCGACGGAGACCTCGGCCTCGTGCCCGGCGAGGAGCTCCAGGGCCCGCTCCTCGGTGGTGCGAACGGAGAGCATGGCGCCGTCGGTGGGGAGTTTCTGCATGAGGGTGGCGCGGGCGGTGACGAGCCGGGCGGCGTCGTCGAGGGTGAGGATGCCGGCGAGGTGGGCGGCGGTGATTTCGCCGAGGGAGTGGCCGGTGAGGTGGTGGGGGTGGATGCCGAGGGAGGTGATGAGGTGGTGGAGGGCGACCTGGAAGGCGAAGAGGGCGGGTTGGGTGTAGCGGGTCTGGTGGATGAGGGTGGCGAGGTCGGGGTGGGTGTGGGGGTTGGCGGGGAGGACGTGGAGAAGGCGGGGGGGGGCTTGTCTATTGTACTCATTTGTGTGTTGGGTA
>NZ_JBFLUG010000191.1:0-10869 GCF_041008525.1 Parafrankia sp. FMc2
GGTCCGGGTGCTCCAACCCCACCACCCGACCCAGACCCCACACCTGCGCCCGCACCGGATCCACCACACCATCCGACCGGCCCGTCGACACCGCACCCGACGTCACCAACCACACCGGCGCCGCAATATCGGCATCACCCAGCGCCTGCACCACCGTCAGGCTGTCCACCAACGGATCCGCACCCAGCCCCGTCAGCGACACCACACCGGCGATCGGCCCGGCAGGACCGCCGGGGCCGTCCGGGCCGGCCACCAGCGCCCGCAGCCGCTCTGTCAGCAGAACCCGGTCCAGACCCGGCTCCATTCCGACGGGCATGACATCGGCACCCGCCATCGCCAGCGCCGCGCCCAGGTCGACAGCCACCGACACCGCATCCGGCCCCGCCTCGGCACCGAGCACCAGCCACGTCCCGGACAGGACCACCTGACCCGGGTCCACGGCCGGCTTCCACACCACCCGGTACTGCCACCCATCCGTGACAGCCGCCTCCCGCCGACGCGCATGCCACGACGCCAACGCCGGCAGCACCGGCAGCACCGGCACCAACGACGCCGCCTCCACCTCCAACCGCTCCGCCAACCCCGCCAGATCCGACCGCTCCACCGACTCCCAGAAACCCGCCTCCACCACATCACCGACCACCACCTGAACCGGCGCCAACTCCAACCAGAACCGCTGACGCTGGAAGGCATACGTCGGTAGCTCGATCGCGGATACCTCGACACCGTCGAACAGCCGCGCCCAGTCAACAACGACGCCGTGGACGTGGAGCTGGGCGAGGGCGGTCAGGGCGGTGGACGTCTCGTCGCGGTCGCGGCGCAGCAGCGACACGAACACGCTGCCCTCGGCATCCGGCAGCACCTGCCCCACCATCGCCGTCAACACACCATCCGGACCCGCCTCAACAAACCGCGTCACCCCGGTCGCCGCGAGCGCCGTGACCGCGTCGGCGAACCGCACCGGCTCCCGCACCTGCCGCACCCAGTACTCCGGATCCGACCACTCACCCGCGCCCACCAGACGCCCCGTCACCGTCGACACCACCGGCAACGTCGGCTCCTGGAACGTCAGCCCACGGACCACGGTGGCGAACTCGGCCAGCATCGGCTCCATCAACGCCGAATGGAAAGCATGACTCGTCCGCAGACGAGACGACCTCCACCCACGCGCAGCCGCCAGCTCCGCGGCCGCGCCGATCGCCTCCGCGTCACCCGACAGGACAACAGCGGTCGGACCGTTCACCGCGGCCAGATCCACCACGACACCGGCCTCCGCCAGCGCGGCGAGGATCTCGGTCTCGCCGGCCTGCACCGCCAGCATCGCCCCACCCGCGGGCAACGCCTGCATCAGCCGACCCCGCGCCGCCACCAACACCGCCGCATCCGCCACATTCAGCACCCCGGCCGTGTGCGCCGCCGCGATCTCACCAATCGAATGACCCACCACCACATCCGGCGTCACACCCCAGTGACGCAACAACGCCGCCAGCGCCACCTCCACCGCGAACAACGCCGGCTGCGCATACCCCGTCTGATCCAACAGCTCCGCATCACCATCAATCAGCTCACGGACCGACCGATCCAGATGAAGATCCAAATGCGCACACACGGCATCGAACGCATCCGCGAACACCGGGAAAGCGTCATACAACGCCCGCCCCATACCGATCCGCTGCGCACCCTGACCGGTGAACACCACCGCCAACCGGCCCGACCCCGCAACCCCACGCACCACATTCGACGCAGAAACACCAGAACGAAGAGCATCCACACCAGCCCGGAAACCAGTCCCGTCGGCGGCGAGGATCACCGCCCGATGCGCCAGCACCGCCCGCCGCACCGAACCCGCACCGAGGGCAGTCAGATCGACGTCTGTCTCGGCGAAGCGCCCCGCCTGCGCCCGCAACGCCGCCTCGTCATGACCGGAAACCAGCACCGGAACCACCGGAAGAACCCGTCCGCTGATTCCGACAGGCTGCTCGGCAGCAGACGCCTGCTCGAGAATGACGTGCGCGTTCGTACCACTCACGCCGAACGCCGACACTCCGGCGCGCCGCGGCCGGCCGCTCTCCTCCCACACCCGGGCCTCGGTGAGCAGCTCGATCGCCCCGGCCGTCCAGTCGACGTTCGTGGTCGGCTCGTCGACGTGCAGCGTCGCGGGAAGCGTCCCGTGGTCCATCGCCAGGACCATCTTGATGATCCCGGCGACGCCGGCCGCGGCCTGCGTGTGACCGATGTTCGACTTGATCGACCCCAACCACAGCGGCTGACCTTCGGGCCGACCCTGGCCGTAGGTCGCCAGCAGCGCCTGTGCCTCGATCGGATCACCCAACGTCGTACCCGTGCCGTGCGCCTCCACCGCGTCCACGTCGGCAGGCGACAGGCCCGCGCTGGCCAGCGCCTGCCGGATCACCCGCTGCTGCGACGGACCGTTCGGCGCCGTCAACCCGTTCGACGCACCATCCTGATTCACCGCCGAACCACGCACCACCGCCAGCACCCGCCGGCCGTCCCGGCGCGCGTCAGACAGACGCTGCACCAGCAGCACCCCGGCACCCTCCGACCAACCCGTCCCGTCCGCCGACGCGGCAAACGAACGGCACCGCCCGTCGGGCGAAAGACCCCGCTGACGCGAGAACTCGACGAACACGTCCGGGCTGGGCATCACCGTGACACCACCGACCAGCGCCATCTCCACCTCACCCGCGCGAATCGCCTGCGCGGCCAGATGCAACGCCACCAGCGACGACGAACACGCGGTGTCGACGGTGACCGCCGGGCCCTCGAGACCGAACGTGTACGCCAACCGCCCCGAGATCACACTCGACGCCGTACCGGTCAGAAGATGGCCTTCCAACCCCTCCGGTGCATCAACCAGCCCCGTCCCGTACCCCATGTAGCTGGCGCCGACGAACACCCCGACCGGACGTCCACGCAACCCCGTCGGATCGACACCGGCGCGTTCGAACGCCTCCCACGACGTCTCCAACAACAGGCGCTGCTGCGGATCCATCGCCAACGCCTCACGCGGCGAAATCCCGAACAACCCCGCATCGAACTCGCCCGCCGCATAGAGGAAACCGCCGTCGCGGGCGTAGGACGTCCCCGCATGATCCGGGTCGGGGTTGTAGAGGGAATCCAGGTCCCAGCCGCGGTCGGTCGGGAAACCGCCGATGGCATCCCCGCCCGCGGCCAGCAGATCCCACAGCCCCGCCGGCGAGTCCACCCCGCCCGGCAGCCGCAGGCCCATACCCACGATCACGACCGGGTCGTCGGTTGTCGCCACCAGGGTGGGAATCACCGACGCGCCGGCCGAAGCCGTGCCTTCGGCCTCGGCCAGGAGGTGTGCGGCGAGGCGGTGGGTGTTCGGGTGATCGAAGACCAATGTCGCCGGCAACCGCAGGCCCGTCACCCGCATCAGCCGGTTCCGCAGCTCCACTGCCGTCAGCGAGTCGAAACCGAGTTCTCGGAACGCCCGGTCCGCCGACACCTCGTCCGCGGACCCGTGGCCGAGCACGCCGGCCACCTCGGAACGCACCAGCTCGACGACGACCCGCTCCCGCTCGCCCGCGGGCAGGCCGTCGAGCCGCTGCGACAACGACGACGCCACAGCGCCGCCCGCAGCCGCAGCCTCCCCTGCCAGGGCGACCGCCGCGGGCAGGTCGGAGAACAACGGCCGGGGGCGGGCGGCGGTGAACACCGGCAGGAACACATCCCACCGCACATCCGCCACCACCACCACGTCATCGCCCGCACCGCCGCTACCACCGTTACCGCTGCCGCCGGAGGCGCCGACCGCCTGGGCGAGTACGGCGATGGCCTGGTCCGGGTCCATCGCGGTCAGGCCCTGACGGCGCAGCTGATCGGCCACCGCCTCGTCGGCCGCCATTCCGACCTGCGCCCACGGACCCCACGCCACCGCCGTACCCACCCGACCAGCAGCGCGGCGCCGCAGGACCAGCGCATCCAGCGCCGCGTTCGCCGCGCCGTACGCCGCCTGCTCACCGCTGCCCCACACACCCGAGATCGACGAGAAGACCACAAAGGCGTCCAGCGGGGTGTCACCGAGCAGCTCGTCCAGGTGCAGCGCGCCCGCGACCTTGCCGGAGACCACCCGGTTCAGGTGATCGGCGTCCACCTCGGCCAGCGCCCGGTCCTCGCCGACACCGGCCGCGTGCACCACCGCCGACAGCCCCCCGGCGACCGTCAGCAGATCGGCCACCGCCGCCCGGTCCGCCAGGTCACATGCCACCACATCAGCGGCGACCCCGTCGGCGGACAGTTCGTCCACCAGTGCGGCGGCGCCGTCCGCGGCCAGCCCGCGCCGGCTCACCAGCACCAGCCGCTCCGCACCGTTCCGCGCGGCCCACCGTGCCACCGCAGCGCCCAGACCACCCGTCCCACCGGTGATCAGCACTGTGCCGCGTGGACGCCACCCCGCCTCGCGCTGTGCGGGTGCAGGTGCCAGGCGCCGCAGCAGAATGCCACTGCCGCGGACCGCGACCTGGTCCTCCCCGCCGGGCAGGCCCGCCAGGACCGCGATCGCCCGGGACGCCGTCCGCCGGTCGAGGCTCTCCGGCAGGTCGAGGAGACCGCCCCAGCGCTCCGGACGCTCCAGACCGGCCACCCGGCCCAGCGCCCACACCTGCGCCTGCGCCACCTCCACCGGACGATCCGACCGACTCGTCGACACCGCACCCGACGTCACCAACCACACCGGCGCCGCCACACCGGCATCACCCAACGCCTGCACCACCACCAGGCTGTCCACCAGCGGATCCGCGCTCAGACCGGCCAGCGACACCACACCCGCCACCGCACCGTTCAGCGCGGAGCCGCCCTGTGCCGGGCCGTCGAGCGTGGTGCTGTCGCCCGCCGATCCGGCCATCAGCAGCGAGCGCAGTCGACCGGCCAGCTCCGCCCGATCCGTTCCGGGCGCGACGGGCACCGGTACGACATCCGCCCCCGCCGCGGTCAGCGCATCGGCCACGTTGGCGGCCAGCCGAACAGCCCCGGCTTCGGCCCCGACACCGGTCTCGGCCGCGGCCTCCGGGCCCACCAGCAGCCAGATCCCTGACAGGGACGCAGGGCCGGGGTCGGCGGTGGGCTTCCACGCGATCCGGTACCGCCACCCGTCGGTCGTGGCCGCCAGGCGGCGCCTCGCCCGCCAGGACGTCAGCGCCGGCAGCACACCTTCCAGCGACGCGGCGTCCACCTCGAGCCGCTCCGCCAGCCCGGCGAGGTCGGACCGCTCCACCGACTCCCAGAAGTCCGCCTCGATGACGTCACCGGCCGTGGCCTCGGCCGGCGTGTTCTCCAGCCAGTACCGCCGCCGCTGGAAGGCGTAGGTCGGCAGGTCGGCCGCCGGAGCGCCGGCGCCGTCGAACAGCCGCGCCCAGTCGACGGCAACCCCGTGGACGTGCAGCCGGGCCAGCGCGGTGAGCGCCGTGACCGGCTCGTCCCGGTCACGGCGCAGCAGCGGAACGAACACACTGCCCTCGGCATCGGGCAGCACCTGCTGCGCCATCGCCGTCAGGACCCCGTCCGGACCAGCCTCGACGAACCGCGTCACCCCGATCGCGGCGAGCGCGGTGACCGCGTCGGCGAACCGCACCGGCTCGCGGACCTGCCGCACCCAGTACTCCGGATCCGTCCACTCGCCCGCCCCGACGGGACGCCCGGTGAGGCTCGAGACGACCGGCAGCTCCGGCTCGCGCAGGGTCAGCCCGCGGACGACGGTGGCGAACTCCGCCAGCATCGGCTCCATCAGCGCCGAGTGGAAAGCGTGGCTGGTGCGCAGCCGGGTGCAGGTCCACCCCTGTGCGCCGGCAAGCGCGGCGGCGGCGGAGATCCCCTCCTCCGGACCGGAAAGGACGATGGCGGACGGGCCGTTCACCGCCGCCAGATCCACCCCGATCGCGGCCTCGGCGAGCGCGGCGAGAGCCTCGGTTTCGTCCGCCTGCACCGCAAGCATGGCCCCACCCGAGGGAAGGGCCTGCATCAGCCGACCGCGGGCCGCCACCAACAACGCCGCATCGGCCAGGTCCAGAACCCCGGCTGTGTGCGCCGCCGCGATTTCCCCGATCGAATGACCGACGACCACATCCGGCGTCACACCCCAGTGACGCAGCAATGCCGTCAGCGCCACCTCGACCGCGAACAACGCCGGCTGCGCGTACCCCGTCTGATCCAGCAGCTCGGCCTCGCCGCCGTCGATCAGCTCCCGCAGCGGCCGGTCCAGGTGAAGGTCGAGATGGGCGCAGGCGGCGTCGAACGCATCCGCGAACACGGGGAAGGTCTCGTACAGCGCCCGGCCCATGCCGATCCGCTGGGCGCCCTGGCCGGTGAACACCACCGCGACCCGACCAGCACCGGCAGTCCCACGCACCACGTTCGGCGCGGAGCCGTCGGTGCGCAGGGCCTCCAGCGCTGTGCGCAGATCATCCTCGCCCGCTGCCAGCACCACCGCGCGGTGCGCCAGCACCGCCCGCCGTGTCGTCCCCGCACCGAGAGTGAGGAGATCGATGTCCGTCTCCGCGAGACGTCCGGCCTGGTCCCGCAGTGCCGCCTCGTCGTGGCCGGAGACCAGCACCGGAACCACCGGCAACGCCGGTGCCGGTGCCGTTCCGGCCGCCGGCTCGGCCGGCTGGTCACGTCCGGGAACCGGCTCCGGCTCGGGGGCCTGCTCGATGATGACGTGGGCGTTGGTGCCGCTGACCCCGAAGGCGGAGATGCCGGCGCGGCGTGGCCGGCCGTTCTCCTCCCAGGCCCGGGACGCGGTGAGCAGTTCGACCGCGCCGGCGGTCCAGTCGACGTTCGACGTCGGCTCGTCGACGTGCAGCGTCGCCGGCAACGTCCCGTGGCGCATCGCCAGGATCATCTTCATGATCCCCGCCGCGCCGGCCGCGGCCTGGGTGTGACCGATGTTCGACTTGATCGACCCCAACCACAACGGCTGATCCTCGGGCCGGCCCTGGCCGTAGGTCGCCAGCAGCGCCTGCGCCTCGATCGGATCACCCAGCGTCGTACCGGTTCCATGCGCTTCCACGGCGTCCACGTCGGCGGGCGTCAGGCCGGCGCTGGCCAGGGCCTGGCGGATCACCCGCTGCTGGGCCGGGCCGTTCGGCGCCGTCAGACCGTTCGACGCACCGTCCTGGTTCACCGCCGAACCACGCACCACCGCCAGCACCCGACGGCCGGCCCGGCGCGCGTCCGACAGACGCTGCACCAGCAGCACCCCGGCGCCCTCCGACCAGCCCGTCCCGTCCGCACCCGCGGCGAACGAGCGGCAGCGCCCGTCCGGAGAAAGACCCCGCTGGCGGGAGAACTCCACGAACACACCCGGGTTCGGCATGACCGTGACGCCACCGACCAGCGCCATCTCCGCCTCACCCGCGCGAATCGCCTGCGCGGCAAGATGCAACGCCACCAGCGACGACGAACACGCGGTGTCCACCGTCACCGCCGGCCCCTCGAGACCGAACGTGTACGCCAACCGCCCCGAGATCACACTCGACGCCGTACCGGTCAGAAGATGACCTTCCAACCCCTCCGGGAGTTCGGCCGGGCCCGTCCCGTACCCCATGTAGCTGGCGCCGACGAACACCCCGACCGGACGCCCACGCAACCCCGTCGGATCGATCCCGGCGCGCTCGAACGCCTCCCACGACGTCTCCAACAACAGGCGCTGCTGCGGATCCATCGCCAACGCCTCACGCGGCGAAATCCCGAACAGCCCCGCGTCGAACTCACCGGCGTCGTAAAGGAAGCCGCCCTCACGGGCGTAGGACGTCCCCGCATGATCCGGATCCGGGTTGTACAGCTCCTCCACATTCCAGCCACGGTCCGTCGGGAAACCACCGATCGCGTCATGGCCGTCCGCCAGCAGCTCCCACAGACCGTCCGGTGAATCCACCCCACCCGGCAGCCGCAGACCCATGCCCACGATCACAACCGGGTCGTCCGTCGTCGCCACCGACGCGGGAACGACAGGCACCAGAACGCCCGCCGGCGCCGCGCCGGAAACCTCGGCCAGCAGGAACTCCGCCAGCCGCTGCGCATTCGGATAGTCGAACACCAACGTCGCCGGCAACCGCAGACCCGTCACCCGCACCAGCCGGTTCCGCAGCTCCACCGCCGTCAACGAGTCAAAACCGAGATCCCTGAACGCCCGGCCCGCCGGAACCTCCTCCGCCGAACCATGGCCAAGAACCCCGGCCACCTCGGAACGCACCAGCTCGACAACGACCCGCTCCCGCTCGCCGGCAGGCAGGTCCACCAGCTGCTGGGACAGTGAGGAGACAACGCCGCCGCCGGCCGCCGTCCCAGTCGCCAGTGCGACAGCCTCGGGCAGATCGGAGAACAGCGGGCGGGGGCGGGCCGCGGTGAACACCGGCAGGAACACATCCCACCGCACATCCGCCACCACGACCACGTCGTCGCTGGTGCCGACAGCCTGCGCAAAGGCTGTCATCGCCTGGTCCGGGTCCATGGCGAGCAGGCCCTGGCGGCGCAGCTGCCCGGCCACCGCCTCGTCGGCCGCCATCCCGACCTGCGCCCACGGACCCCACGCCACCGCCGTACCGACCCGGCCGGCAGCGCGGCGACGCAGGACCAGCGCATCCAGGGCCGCGTTCGCCGCCCCGTACGCCCCCTGCTCGCCGCTGCCCCACACACCGGAAATCGAGGAGAACACCACGAAGGCGTCCAACGGGGAGTCGCCGAGCAGCTCGTCCAGGTGCAGCGCACCGGAGACCTTGCCCGCCACCACCCGGTTCAGGTGATCCGCGTCGACGTCGGCCAGCGGACGGTCCTCACCGACACCGGCCGCGTGCACCACCGCCGACAGCTCACCGACCTCCGCCAGCAGGCCCGCCACCGCCGCCCGATCCGCCAGATCACACGCCAGCACATCGGCTGCGACCCCGGCGGCCGACAACTCGTCCACCAGCTCGACAGCACCCTCCGCGGCCGGCCCCCGCCGGCTCACCAGCACCAGCCGCTCCGCACCGCTGCGTGCAGCCCACCGCGCGACCTGGACGCCCAGGCCGCCCGTACCACCCGTGATCAGCACTGTCCCCCGCGGACGCCAGCCCTGGCCGGCACCGACACCGAGAGCCGAGGCGGGGTCGATGGCGGGAACCGAAACCGCCGCGGTGGCCGGGGCCGCGAGCAGACGGCGCACCAGCACCCCGCTCCCGCGAACCGCGACCTGGTCCTCCCCGCCGAGCAGCCCCGCCAGCACCGCGACCACCCGACCGGCCACCCGGCGGTCCACCGTCTCCGGCAGGTCGAGCAGGCCGCCCCACCGGCCCGCATGCTCCAGCGCGACAACGCGACCCAGACCCCAGACCTGTGCCCGCAACGGATCCACCGGACGGTCCGACCGGCCCGTCGACACCGCACCGGAGGTCACCAACCACACCGGCGCCGCCACACCGGCATCACCCAACGCCTGCACCGCCACCAGGCTGTCGAGCAACGGATCCGCACCCAGCCCGGTCAGCGACACCACCCCGGCGACCGGGCCATCCACGCCGTCCACCGCCGACCGCAGCTCCTCGGTCAGCCCCGCCCGATCGCCCGCCGGCACCCGCACCAGCGACGCGCCTGCCGCGGCCAGCTCCGCGCCGAGACCGGCGGTGTCGTCCCCGAGCAGCAGCCAGGTCCCCGACAGGGCGGCCGCACCGGGATCGGCGGCCGGCTTCCACACCACCCGGTACCGCCACCCGCTCACCGCGTTCCGCTCGCGGCTACGGGCCCGCCACGACGCCAGCGCCGGCAGCACGCCTTCCAGCGCCGCCGCCTCCACGTCCAGCCGGGCCGCCAGCCCCGCCAGATCGGACCGCTCGACCGACCCCCAGAACTCCGCTTCCTCACGGTCGACCGGCTGGTCCACCACAAGGCCGGCGGACGGCTCGGGCCAGTACCGCTGGCGCTGGAAGGCGTAGGTCGGCAGGTTCTCCGCCGGTGTCGCCCCGGTGCCGTCGAACACCCGCGCCCAGTCGACGGTGACGCCGTGGACGTGCAGCCGGGCGAGGGCTGTGACCGCTGTGGACGTCTCGTCGCGGTCGCGACGCAGCAGCGGAACGAACACACCGCCCTCGGCGGCCGGCAGGACCTGCTGCGCCATCGCGGTCAGCACACCGTCGGGGCCGGACTCGACGAACCGCGTCACCCCGTTCTCGGCAAGTGCGGTGACAGCGTCAGCGAACCGGACCGGCTCACGGACCTGCCGCACCCAGTACTGCGGGTCGGACCACTCCCCGGCCTCCACCCACCGCCCGGTCACCGTCGACACCACCGGCAACGTCGGCTCGCGGAACGTCAGGTCGCGGACGACCGCGGCGAACTCGGCGAGCATCGGCTCCATCAACGCCGAGTGGAACGCGTGACTCGTCCGCAGCCGGGACGACCTCCACCCACGTGCGGCCGCCAGCTCCGCGGCCACGCCGATCGCGTCCTCCGGCCCGGAGAGAACCACGGCGGTCGGACCGTTGACGGCGGCGAGATCCACCGCGATGGTCGCCTCCGCCAGCGCGGCGAGGATCTCGGCCTCGCCCGCCTGCACCGCCAGCATCGCCCCACCCGCCGGCAGCGCCTGCATCAGACGACCCCGCGCCGCCACCAGCACCGCGGCATCCGCCAGATCCAGAACCCCGGCCGCATGCGCGGCGGCGATCTCACCGATCGAATGGCCGACCAGGATGTCCGGAGTCACACCCCAGTGGCCCAGCAGCGCCGTGAGCGCGACCTCGACCGCGAACAACGCCGGCTGCGCATAGCCCGTCTGATCCAACAGCCCCGACTCGTCGCCGTCGACACCGTCGATCAGCTCCCGCAGCGGCCGGTCCAGGTGAAGGTCAAGAT
>NZ_JBFLUG010000192.1:0-10796 GCF_041008525.1 Parafrankia sp. FMc2
CGAGGGGGCGCCGGGCGGCCAATCGACGCAAGCCACACGCACGGCAGATGACTGAGAGCCACACCCGACACCCCTGGGCCCCCGGACCTTACGACCGGCCCGAGTCGACCCAAGGAAGAAGGTAGGGGGATGACTGATCTGGGCCGTGTGCTGATCCTCGCCGGCGGGCTGTCCCCCGAACGGGAGGTCTCCCTGCACTCGGGGGGACGGCTGCGCGACGCGCTGACCCGTATCGGGGTCGAGGCCGACCTCGCCGACGTCGACGCCGCGACGCTGCCCGCGCTGGCGGCCGACCCGCCCGATGTGGTGTTCCCGGTGCTGCACGGGACCTCGGGCGAGGACGGCACGATCCGCGAGGTGCTGGATCTGTACGACCTGCCCTACGTCGGCGCCCTGCCCCCGGCCTGCCGGGTGGCGTTCGACAAGGCAACAGCGAAGGCGGCCGTCGCCGCCGCGGGGGTGGCGACGCCGGCGGCGGTGACCCTGCCCCGGGAGGCGTTCCACGACCTGGGGGCCGCCGCGCTGATCGAGCGGATCGTTGCCCGGCTGGGGCTGCCGGTGGTGGTGAAGCCCCGCGCGGGCGGGTCGGCGTTCGGCGTGACCCGCGTCGACGACGCCGGTGGACTCGCTGAGGCGCTGATGAGCTGCTTCGGCTACCACGACTCGGCGCTGATCGAACAGGCCGTCGCCGGCGTCGAGATCGCCATCGGTGTCCTCGACAGCGGCGACGGGCCGATCGCACTGCCGGCGGTCGAGATCGAACCGACCACGGGGGTGTACGACTACGCGGCCCGGTACACCGCGGGCGCCACCTCATTCTTCACCCCGGCCCGCCTCGACGAGGAGATCCTGCGCGCCGCGGCCGAGACCGCGCTCACGGCGCACCGGGTGCTGGGGCTGCGGGACCTGTCCCGCACCGACATGATCGTCGACGGTGACGGTGTCGCGCAGTTCCTGGAGGTGAACGTGGCCCCCGGCATGACCGACACCAGCACCTGGCCGATGGGCCTGCACGCCGCCGGACTCGACTTCGCCGTGGTCTGCCGCGACCTGGCGGCCCACGCCTACGACCGCCACGTTCCTCGCGGCTGAGTACGGGGCCGTCGTTCAGCGGCGGTACACCGAGATGTGCTTGCGGGCGGTGTTGGGGTCGTAGGCGGTGGCGTCCCAGTCGCCCCACCGGTACGCGAGCCGGAGACCGGCGGCTGCCGCCAGGGCGTCGATCTCCTCGGGCCACAGGTAGAGCATCCGGCCCGGGTACATCCGGACCGGCGCCCCGTCGGCCAGCACGATCTCGTGGTAGTCGAAGGTGCGCGCGGTGGGGGTGTTCGTGGCGGCGAACAGCACCACATGCCCGGTGCTGCGCTGCTTGACGACCACGGCCGAGTCGGCGGGGAACACGCCGGGATGCGGCCCGTCCGGCAGCCGTCCCGGCCGGGGCACGAACGTCTCCAGCACCAGCGAACCGCCGTCGCCGAGGGCCTTCGCGGCCTGGCTCAGGAGTTGGGCCTGGACATCGCGGTCGGCGAGGAGGAAGAACGTGTTGAACACGGCGTAGATCAGCGGAACCGGGTCGGCGACAGTGAAACTCGCCGCGTCGGCTTCGACCGCGGTGACCGCAAGCCCCTCCGCCACGGCCGAGCGGTGCAGCTGGCGGGTCATCTCCCCGGAGGCGTCGATCCCCACGACCGGGACCCCCGCGCGGGCCAGGGGGAGCGCGACCCGTCCGGTGCCCGAGCCGATCTCGACGGCGGGTCCGTCACCGGCGAGGTGGGCGAGCATCTTGATCTGTATGGGGTCGGCGACGAACGTGCCGTAGAGATCGTCGTAGGTGTCGGCGATCGCGTCGCCGTACGTCGACTCCTGGTAATGATCAGCCGTCATCAAACACCTCGCCCATCGTGGCGTTACACACTGGTAACGTCTGCTGTACCGGTACAGACAGAGTGATCCCAGCAGGTGATCGAAAACAGTACCGGTACAGTTTGGGTGACGAGGAGTGCCGGTATGACCAGATATGAACAGATCGCTGCCGAGCTACGCCGACGCCTCGACGCCGACCCCACCCCCTACCCCGTGGGTAGCCACCTGCCCGGCTACAGCCAGCTGACCGCGGAGTTCTCGGTCGGCCGCGGCGTCCTGACCGAAGCCCTCGGCCTGCTGGCGCTGGAAGGCCGCATCCGCATCGTCGACCGATCGGGAGCTCTCGTTCTCGATCCCGCCGCGCCACGGCAGCCGGTGGATGTCGGCGGCCAGGTCCGCCGCAACGAACTCGGCTACATCTTCAACGCCGCCGCCGGCCACTGGCGCCCCCTTGCGCCACCCCCCCGCCGCTGGCTGCCCGCACCCCCGCGCATCGCCCGCCTCCTCGACATCCCCGCCGGCAACGAGGTGCTGGAACGCCACCGGGTCGTCGGTCCCGACGGCCACCCGGTCCAGATCGCCGACTCCTACCTGCCCGTCACCCTGGCCCGCGGCACGGTCCTCGAAGCCGCTTCGACCGGACCCGGAGGCATCTACGACCGGCTCGAGCACGACCTCGGCCACGGCCCCCTCACTTGGCACCCGCGCGTCGGCGCGGCAGCAGCCACCCCCGAGCAGGCCCGCGACCTCGGTCTCTCCCGCGGCACCCCGCTCCTTGCCCTCGCCCGTATCTCGATCAGCGGCAGGACCGGACGCCCTATCGAAGTCACGATCACCTACCTCGACGGACACCGCTTCGAGGTCACCAGCCAGCCGATCACCCGCGACGACACCGCCCGCTGGCCCACCACACCCGCCACCGCAGAGAACCGACCGGCCGCCCCCTGACCTGTCGAATGTCAGGCCGCTGGTCAGAAGCGGCGCCTTGGCCCGGTCCGCCCAGCGGCCTGTCTCGGCGCCTCGCCGCCCGTCGTCGGCCCACAGCTCGTCCCAGGTGCGCCGGGCCTCGGCGCCCATCTGACCGAGGCGGTCGCCCTCTACACCGACGCCTGCGACACCGCCCGCACCCTCGGCGACCACGCCCAGCACGCGCATGTGCTGACCAGCCTGGCAGGTATCTGCCGGCACCAGGGGCGGTACGCACACGCCGCCGAGAACGCCCGGGAGGCGCTCACGCTCTTCCAGAAGATCGGCGACGAACGCGGTGAGAGCAGGGCGCTCACCGCCCTGGGCATCATCTACTGGCGGCAGGGTCGCTACGACGAGGCCCTCACCCACAACCAGCGCGCGTTCGACCTCTGTCAGAAGACCGGCGACCAGCGGGGTCAGGCTCGCGCCCTCGGCAACATCGGCCACGTCCACTGGCGGCAGGGCCGGTACGCACTGGCCGTTGATCACCAGCAGCGGGCGTTTGAGCTGCACCAGCTGACCCACGACACCCGCGGACAGGCCCACGCGCTGGGCAACCTCGGCAACGTCTACTGCCACCAGGGCGAACACGACCTCGCGGCCGATCACCATCAGCGGGCCCTCGTCCTCTACCTGGCCCTGGCCGACCGCAACGGCGAGGCGGACTCCCTGACCAACCTCGGCCTCGTCCACCACGCGCAGGGCCGCCATGACGACGCCGCACATCATCACCGCCGGGCCCTCGACCTCTACGAGGAGATCGGTGACCACAACGGCCAGGCCCGCGCGCACAACGGGCTGGCGGAACACCTCCATGCCACCGGCCATCCCGAGCAGGCCCGTGACCACCACGCCCAGGCGCTCACCCTGACCCTCGCCACCCAGGACAGCTACGAGCAGGCCCGCTCCCACGCCGGCCTCGGCCGTGCCCTCGACGACCTCGGCGACCACGACACCGCCCGCGAGCACTGGCGGTCGGCCCGCGACATCTACGCCGCACTCGACGCCCCCGAAGTCCACGAGACCACCAGGGCGCTGAGAACTTGAACCGAGCGGGCTGCGGGCCCCCGATGCAGATGATCACACTGGTCGGCGTCGGCCGGATGCGCGAATATTTCATCTTTGACGAGAGTGCGACCCTCTCGACCTCAGCCCGAATCCGTCGCCTGCGCGATTCCATCATCAAGGCGACTGAAACGTCCCGGTCTCCACAGACCCCGGGGTGATCCATCAGGGAAAATCTGGTCAGGGTGGTGGAGTGGTCTCGGCCGCGGAGGTGGTGGAGGTGGTGGAGGTGGTTTCCTCCGAGTCCTGACTGGTCCTGATGGCGGTGTTCAGGTCGTCGATCTGCCCGGTCAGCTCGAACCGGGTACGCAGGGCGATGCCGAGGACGGACAGGCACTGGGCGCGTTCGGGATGATCGGTGGGGGTGGTTGCCACCGCGTTCTGACCGGCCTTGATGGCGGCGTTCAGGTCCTCCAGCCGCCCGGTCCGCTCGAAGCGGGTCTGCAGGGCGACGCTGAGGTTGACCAGGTAGGCGGGTCGGTTGGAATGGTCGGTGGGAGGGGATTCCACCGCTTGTTGCAGGACATCGATGGCGGTGTTCAGGTCGTCGATCTGCCCGGTCCGCTCGAACCGGATGCGTAAGGTGGCACCGAGGTCAAACAGGTATGCGGGGCGGTTGGGGTGGCCCGCGGGGGTGAGCTCCAGCGCCTGTCGGAGTAGGTCGCTGATGGCGTTCAGGTCGTCCGGCTGCCCGGTCCGCCCGAACCGGACGCGCAGGGCGGCGCCGAGGGTGGACAGGCACCAGGCACGGTGGGGGTGATCCGTGGGAGTGACCGTCACCGCTTCCCGGCCGACCGTGAGGGCGTTATCGAGGTCGTCCGGCTGCCCGGTCCGTCCGTACCGGATACACAGCGTGTTGCTGAGGGTGGCCAGGTAGGCGGGGCGGTTGGGGTGGTCAGCGGGGGTGAGCTCCAGCGCCTGTCGGAGTAGATCGCTGATGGCGTTCAGGTCGTCCGTCTGCCCGGTCCGCTCGAACCGGGTCTGCAGAGTGGCGCTGAGGTTGGCCAGGTAGGCGGGGCGGTCGGGGTCGCGGGCGGGAGCGACCCGCACCGCCTGTCGCAGGACGTCGATGGCCGCGTCCAGGTCGTCCAGCTGCCCGGTCCGCTCGCCCTGGAGACATAGAGCCCCGCCGAGGGTGGACAGACACCAGGCACGGTGGGGATGGTCCGTGGAGATGGTCGCCACCGCGTCCCGGCCGGCCGTGAGGGCGTTATCGAGGTCGTCCGGCTGCCCGGTCCGCTCGAATCGGAGGCGCAGGGCGGTGCTGAGGTTGACCAGGTACATGGGACGGTCGGGGTGGTCGATGGGCGCAGCCCGCACTGTCTGGTGACGTAAGTCGATGAGGGCGTTCAGATCGTCTGCCTGCCCACGCCGCTCGAACCGGAACTGCAGGGCGGCGCTGAGGTTGCCCAGGCGCACCACGCGGTCGGGATGGTCGACGGGGGTGACCTCCACCGCCTGTTGGAACAGGTCGATCGCGGTGTCCAGCGCGGCGGGGTCACCGGCACGCATCGCGTCTTCCAGAAGACCGACAGCGCGGGCGGTCCAGAGCGGGGCGGTCTCGAGCGGGGCGGTCTCGAACGTGCCGGGACCGTGCTCGTCGAAGATGGCCTGTACCTGGTCGGGGACCATCCCCGGACGTACCTGGTACACCGGTGCAAGCAGATCCAGCGCGGTGGAGAAATCCCGCTGATCGTTACTGGACAGGCAGCGCACCCAGTACAGCAGCCCCGCCGTGTGGGCGATCTCCAGGTCCTCGGCCGGGCTGGACACCGTCTCAAGTAGTGCCGCCACCTCGATGAGTGCTTCCGGAGCCAGGACCGCTGTCGGATCGCCGTCGATGGTGCACCGACGCAGCCGGGCCCTCACCTGCCCCAGCAGACGCTCACGCATTCCGTATCGCCCCCACGCACACGTCGTCGGACGCCGTCCTCGCAGCACATATCTGCTGGCGCCAACGGTATGACCGATCGCCACCATGCTATGACGACCAAGCTCTGAAAGATGGCCGACCGATCGGGTTTTTCATGTCCGGCCTGATGTTCGGCCTGATGTTCGGGTGACGTACCCATGTCGCCGGGCATCGATATGCCCGGCGCATCCGGACCTTGTCCCGTCTTCCCACGGGCCCGTCTTCCCACGGGTGACCGCGGCTGGCCGGTGCGGGATTCCGGTATTCCTGGCCGAGAAAGCAGCGAATGTGCTGGTCGACGCCTCGACGACGAACCCCGGGATGCAGCACCACGTCAGGTTCTCGGCCTGCGTTGACGTAAGTTCTTCCGCCAGGATGCCTGGATTACCGGGGACGAGGCCGGTCGCCGGGTGTGGTCCGCGGTACGGCAACCGGAGAATTTTCGGTGCAGGTCAGCGGAGGGCCGCGGGTACCGGTCCGTGGCTGCTGACCACGCCGACGGTGCCCTCCGCGAGCCGGTACGACAGGCCGACCACAGCGCATCGTCCTGCGGCGACCTCGGCCGCGAGCAGGACCGACCGGCCGACCAGGCCATCAACCGTCCGCCGGATGTGCGTGCGCACGAACGCGTCGATATCGGTGTGCCCGGCTGCCCGCGCGGACAGCACGCTGGGCATGACCCGCTCGACCACGTCCCCGAGATAGCCCGCCGGGGCGGTTCCGTCACGATCCGCCTCGGACGCCGCGGTGACGGCGCCGCACGAATCGTGTCCGAGAACGACGACGAGGGGCGCGCCGAGCACGCTGACGCCGTACTCGATGCTGCCCAGTACCTCGGGCCCCGCGACGTGCCCGGCGGTCCGGACCACGAAGAGGTCTCCCAGCCCCCGGTCGAAGATGATCTCGGCTGCCAGTCGGGAGTCGGAACATCCGAACAGCACGGCGAACGGACGCTGCCGGGGCGCCACCGCCGAGCGGCGGTCGGCGTCCTGGTTCGGGTGCAGCCGCTCACCCTGCACGAAACGCGCGTTGCCCTCCCTCAGGACCGCGAACGCCTCGGCGGGCGAGGAGACAGCGAGATCAAAGTCGGACACACACAGCAACTTATCGCTGGTCCGGGGCGCAACGAGCCCGATCGCGACAACGCCACCAGCGTTGCGGAAGTCCGACAGACAGGGTCGCGGAAGTCCGACAGACAGGGTCGCGGGAGTTGGCGACGACGGGCACCGGTGGTGCCGCGCCGACGCAGACGGTGTCTCGTCGTCTCGCCGGTCCTACTCCCGGTCGTCGCCGCTGGCGACCGGGGACGGGTGTTGCGCGGTTTCGGTGGTCGAAAGCTCCTCCTCACCCGGTTCGGCCTGATGCGGTACCTGTCCGGGTGGGGTGTACGTCCCCGCCCAGGCCAGCAGGTCGCGTACCGGGCCGGTGAGGGGGGCTGCGGTGGGGCTGAGGGTGTAGCTGACCTCGATGGGGGGGCCGGTGTCGACGTGGCGCACGACCAGGCCGGCGGCGGTGAGCTCGCGCAGGCGGGTCGCCAGCATGGTGGTGCCCAGCCGTGCGGCGAGGGTCCGGTAGCGCACCGGGGCGTCCTCGGTGCCGAGCGCGGCGAGCAGTTCGAGGGTCCGGCTGCGCGCGAGGAGCGCGAGGCCGGCCCGTGGGTCCGCTGCGGGTGGCTGATCCGCCGTCTCCGGCGCGGGCTGCGCAGGCTCGGTGGTCTCCGCACCATCCCCGGCCACCGCGGGAACCTCGGTATCGATCTGGGGGGTGTCTCTCCCGTCTCCCTCGGACAGCACAGGCAGCACCAAGCCCGGATCCGACTCGGATGTCTCTGAGACCTCGGGACCGCTCTGGAGCTCACTGTCCATGCTCACGTCCTTCTTCGAGGGTCGGTACGAATCTCACACCAGACCTGGAAGTCATCCTAGACACTGGCTCCGACCTCATTGACGATCACGAAGTTCGTGTCTACTCGGGATCTGGCAGGGGCTCGACACCGGCCTGGTGATGCAGATCAGCAGGGGAGGACAGAGCTGGGGTGGTGGGCGAAGCTGCTGGTGGGTCGCTGTCCCGATCCAAGCTGACTTCCGATAACCTTCCCTTCTCGGAAGTCAGCCGGGACGGCACTCAGGGAGGTTCGGGGACCGTGGACGACACACATCCGATGGTTGCCCTGTGTTCCACCCCTGATGCGCCGATCCGATCTGACCCGGGAGCCGACCAGGGACCGGGTGGCAGACCTAGTCTGGATCTCGGACCAGGGTCGGAAACCACGAGTACTTCCTCAGCAGGGGCTGAGCAGGTATCCGTTGCTGCTCCTGGCCCAATGCTTGCAGCGGATCCGCTTCCTGAGGCGGGCCCACTGCCTGAGCCGGATCCGGTGTTCGAGCCGGATCCGGTGGTGGCCGGGGGAGCGGAGCTCGTGCTCGCCACCGCGCCAGCAGCGGTACCCGGAGTGCCAGCGCGACTCGCCGACACCCTCGACGGACTCGTCCGCGCGGGCAAGGCGCCCTCGACGTGGCGGGCCTACGACGCCGACTGGCGCCACTTCCACGCCTGGTGCGCGCAGGAGGGGCTGGGTGACCTGCCGGCGTCCGCGGTGACCGTCGCCGGGTACATCGCCGCGCTGGCCGACGCCGGGTACGCCCCGTCGACGATCCGCCGCCGGCTGGCGGCGATCTCGGTGGCCCACCAGCTCGCCCACGCGGTCAACCCGACGGGCGCGGCGGAGGTGTCGGCGGTGTGGAACGGGATCCGCCGTTCCCGCGGTGTCGCCCCGTCCCGCAAGGCGGCGCTGGACACCTCGCTGCTGTCCCGGGTCGTCGCCGGTCTCGACGACGCGGTGCTCGCCGACGTGCGGGACCGGGCACTGCTACTCGTCGGGTTCGCCGGCTGCCTGCGTCGCAGCGAGCTGGTCGGGTTGAACACCGCGGATCTGGTGGAGACCGACGACGGGCTGGTGGTGACGGTGCGCCGGTCGAAGACCGACCAGGAGGCGGCCGGCGCGCAGGTGGGTCTGTCGTACGGGTCGTACCGTCCGACGTGCCCGGTCCGGGCGTGGCGCGCCTGGGTGGCGGCGGCGGCCGGGGCGGGGGTGCCGCTGGCCGGCGGGCCGGCGTTCCGGGGCATCAACCGGCATGGGCAGGTCGGCGCGGTACGGCTCTACCCCGGGTCGGTGGCACGGATCGTGCAGCGCCGGGTCGCGGCCGCGGGACTCGACCCGGCGGACTTCGCCGGGCATTCGCTGCGGTCGGGGTTCGCGACGGCGGCGGCCCGCGCCGGGGTGACCGACCGGTCGATCATGCGGCAGGGCCGCTGGCGGTCGGCGGCGTCGTTGGAGTCGTACGTGCGCGCCGGGCGGCTGTTCGACGCCGACAACCCGTCGGGTCGCGTCGGCCTGTAACCCCCTGCAACCCCCACCGTGGGGGGTGCGCGAACCCCCGATACCCCCCGATGGTGCTGCTGGGGGGCGGTGGCCCGGAACGGGGCGTGGGTCTCAGGCGGGCCCCGGCGTGATGCCCGATGTGCCATGCTGAGCGCCGGACGGTCGGGCAGGAAGCCGGTGCGAATCCGGCGCGGTCCCGCCACTGTCACCGGGGAGTCGACCTCAGCACACGGTCACGGCGGCGAGGATGGCCGTTGGAAGACCGAGGGCAGGCGTTGATCCGGGAGCCAGGATACTGCCGCCGTCCGCGCTGGCTTCGAGGGCGAGGACACCCCGGGGAGGACGTTTCGCCATGCCCACCACTGTGCGTACCGCCGTGACGGCAAGGCCGGCGATGCCGGCGAGACCCCAGCCATCCGCGTTGCCACCCGGCGAGCGACCTGCGAGGCCGGGGTGCGGGCGGGGGTGTGCGGGCCGGTGGTGACGTTTCCGTTCAGCGCCCTGGTCGGGTTGGACGAGCTGCGGCTGGCGTTGCTGCTCAACGCGGTGTCCCCGGCGGTCGGCGGGGTGCTGGTCCGCGGGGAGAAGGGCACCGCGAAGTCGACGGCGGTGCGGGCGCTGGCGTCGCTGCTGCCGACGGTGACGGTGGTGGCGGGCTGCCGGTTCTCCTGCGACCCGCAGGCACCGGCGCCGCAGTGCCCGGACGGGCCGCATCCGTCCCCGACCGCGCTGACCCGCCCGGCGCGTCTCGTCGAGCTGCCGGTGGGGGCGTCCGAGGACCGGGTGACCGGCGCGCTGGACCTGGACCGGGCGCTGGCCGAAGGGGTGACGGCGCTGCGGCCGGGGCTGCTCGCCGCCGCCCACCGGGGGGTGCTCTACGTCGACGAGGTGAACCTGCTCGCCGACCATCTCGTGGACGTCCTGCTCGACGCGGCCGCCCTCGGGGTGGCGCAGGTGGAACGGGACGGGGTGTCGGTGCGTCACCCGGCCCGGTTCTGGCTGGTGGGGACGATGAACCCGGAGGAGGGGGAGCTGCGCCCGCAGCTGGTGGACCGGTTCGGGTTGACGGTGACGGTCGCCGCCAGCCGGGACCCGGCGGTGCGCGCGCAGGTGATCCGCCGCCGGTTGGCGTTCGACGCCGACCCGGCCGGCTTCAGCGCCGCCTGGGAGGGCCACGAGGCGCAGCTGGCCGCCCGGATCGCCGACGCCCGTGACCGGCTCGCCGGCATGGTCCTCGCCGACGCGGCGGTGGACGCGGTGGCGGCGGTGTGCGCGGCGTGTGATGTGGACGGGATGCGCGCCGACGTGGTGCTGGCCCGCACAGCGATGGCGGTGGCGGCGTGGGAGGGCCGCGAGGAGGTGCTGGCGGACGACATTCGGGTCGCGGCCCGGTTCGTGCTGCCGCACCGGCGCCGCCGCGGCCCGTTCGACGCCCCCGGCGCCGCGGACGACACCGGTCTGACGCAGACCGTCGACGACGCGTTGCGGGACCGGATCAGCCCGCCCGACGGGGACGACGACGGTCCGGGCGGAGGCGGCGGGTCGCCGGGTGGCGGGCAGCGCTGGCCCACCCAGACCCCCCACACTGCCCCTTATACCCATCCC
>NZ_JBFLUG010000193.1:0-10770 GCF_041008525.1 Parafrankia sp. FMc2
TCGACGGCCGGGCGGATGGTGGGCACGCCTCAATCGGGCAGACAGCACGCTCCTATCAGGCCACACCGGCCGCCAGGCCGTGACCCGGCGAGGCCGCACATCGCTGGACAAGCCACCAGCCGAAGCCGGGGCAGCGAAGAAACGAGCGAACCCCGCCGGGCACCACCGATCCTGCCATTGACGCGAAGAAAATTGTGGCCTTGCGGAGGATGTCGCGTTCCTCGCGGAGCTGCCGGTTCTCCTTCCGGAGACGGTTAAGCTCCTCCCGCTCGGTGGTGGTCATCTCGTCCGCTCGGGCGTCGTCCTCGCGGGAGGCTTCCCGCACCCAGTTCCGGATCGACTGCCCCGACGGGCCGTATTCCTTGGCCAGTTCTTCGGGCAGTCGACCAGCCCGGACAAGATCCACCATCTGCTGGCGGAACTCCTCCGTGTACGGCGGTTTTGATCTCGGCACCTGCACTCCTCCCTGGGGTCATTATCCCAAAGAGCCCAGGTGTGAACAGGGTCGGGCCAACTTCAGTGGCGACCACGACCACAACGGTGATCACCATGACCGTGATCTCGCCGGCGGGCATTCTCCTCAGGGCCCTCGGGGCGATGGAGCGCCAGTCGAAGATCGCGAACGACACCATGATCATTATTGCGACGAGCGCGGCCATGAGGATACCCGAAAGGACGAGGCCGAAGACGATTCACAACAGCATCAAGAAGACACCGGCAAGGAAAGCCGACCGGCGGGTACGGGCGCCGGATACCTTCATATCGATCATCATTTTTCCCGATCATGGCGCAGTCACCCATGCCGCCGAAGAGGCCGGTTACTATGTTGGCGATACCCTGCCCGGTGGATTCGCGACATATCCGCACCATGTCGCAGGACCATGGCCGTCCGTTCACGGGGCCGACAGGAGCGAGCGTCTGCGTGGAACTGCTTCCTCCGGGTAGAGCAGGCCACTGAAGGACCTTGACAGGGCTCTCCTCTCCGCCCGGAGACACGGAAAGCACGACGGCGAACAGACGAAGACCGAGCAAACTGGCCGAGAACGAGGCGAGACGATGCGGGTACTCCTGGTTCACCCGAGCGCTCTGATGTATTCCGAGATATTTCTCCGACTTGAGCCGATCGGTCTCGAAAGAGTGGGCGCGGCACTTCTGCGACATGGCCACGATGTCCGCATCATCGACCTGCAGACGGAACAGACGAAGAGCTACCTTGGCGCCCTTCGTCGCTTCCAGCCGGAATGTGTGATGTTCGGGCTGAACTATCTGGCCAACGTTCCCGAGGTCATCACTCTCGCAAAGCAGGCCAAGGCGGTGCTGCCCGGCTGCCTGGTGGTCGCCGGCGGCCACAGCGTCTCGTTCATCGCCAGGCACCTGCTCGACACCTGTCAGGAGGCGATCGACGCGGTCGCCCGCGGCGAGGGCGAGACGGTTGCCCCCCGTATCCTCGCCACCGACCGGGACAGCCTGCACGAGGTGCCCGGTGTGGTCACCCGCGCCGGCACGGGGCCGCCCCCGGCCATGTTGCCCACGCTCGACGAGCCGCTGCCCGCCCGCCACCTGCTGCCCCACCGCAGCAGGTACTTCATCGGTGAACTCGACCCCTGCGCCTCGGTCGAGTTCACCCGCGGCTGCCCATGGGACTGCTCCTTCTGCAGCGCTTGGACCTTCTACGGCCGCAGCTACCGGCGGATGTCACCGGACGTCGCCGGCCACGAGCTCGCCACCATCCGGGAGCCCAACGTCTTCCTCGTCGACGACGTCGCGTTCATCAAACCCGACCACGGCATGGCCATCGCCGACCAGATCGAACGCCGCCGCATCCGCAAGCGCTACTACCTGGAGACCCGCGCCGACGTCCTGCTGCGGCACCCCGAGGTCTTTCGCCGCTGGCACCGGCTCGGCCTGACCTACATGTTCCTCGGTATGGAGGCCCTCGACGCCGAGGGTCTCGACCTGTTTCACAAGCGCATCTCCCCCGACGAGAACATCAAAGCCCTCGAAATCGCTCGGAAGATCGGGATCACCGTCGCGGTGAACCTGATAGCTGACCCCGGCTGGGACGCCGAACAGTTCCGGCTCGTGCGGGAGTGGGCTCTGTCAGTCCCGGAGATCGTCCACCTCACCGTCATCACGCCCTACCCGGGCACCGAGATCTGGCACACCCAGGCGCAGCAGCTCACCAGCCTCGACTACAGGCTCTTCGACATCCAGCACGCGGTCACCCCGACCCGGCTACCTCTCGACGAGTTCTACCGCGAACTCGTGGCGACCCAGGCGGTGCTCAACCGCAAACATCTCGGCGTCCGCGCGCTGGCCGGCACCGCCCGCATCGTCGCCGGGCATCTCGCCCACGGCCAGACGAACTTCGTCCGCATGCTCTGGAAGTTCCCCCGCGTCTACAACGCCGAGCGTCTGCACGCCGAACACAGCCGCCCCGTGACATTCCGCCTGCCCGAGCCGTCCCGAGGCCCGGGGCGTCCGCACCGCCGAGAGCTCTACGTGCACCAGCACCAGAACGTGCCCCAGCACGATGACACACACAGCCACTCGGCCTGACCGGACGCGGCCCTGTACTGACGACACGTCGCGGGCGAGGGCCGTCCACACCTGCCGATGCCGAGGATCGTCCGTGGTCGTCGGAAGGTGCGGTGTCTGCTTCTCACCGTGCCGGGTGGCGTCACGGTGGTCGGCTGTCCCGTCCGGGCTGCCCCCCATCCCGCGGAGCATGGGGAGGCCGCCGGTGCGCATGAACCGGAGTGCGAGCAACCCGGCCAGCGCAAGGAAGGCGATGTTCAGGAAGGTCGTGTAGCCCCAGGACAGGTGGGCCGTCGTGACCTGCGCGTCCCGCTGTGCCGGAACAAGCCCGGCCGCCCAGAGGACGATCTCGACGACGAATCCGGCCACGACGCAGGCGCGGCGTACCGCTGTGGTGGGCAATGCGCGGCCTGCGCTTCCGGCGCGCCGCCGAAAAGCCCAGCCACGCCATGGTCGCCCATCTCCGGGGGCCCTACGGCTCGCAGCGGGTGACGTGGCACCCGGCCGTCGAGGAGATGCCGGACGAGGCCGAGATGACCGTGCGGGACAGGGCGTCGGAGTCAGGGCCGGTGGGCACCCTCGTCGTCGAACTGCCCGGCGGTGTTCGCCTCACGCCCGTCGGAGGAGTCCGGCGGGAGCCGCCCAAACGGTTCCGCCTGACCTCCCGCCCCGGCGTCAAGGTCGATCTCGGGTCCGACGGCAGAATCGTCATCGTCCGCGACGACCCCCCGCCCCGCCCCCGCCGGTGGTCGCGCCGGACCCCGCGCCTCGTGCTCGTCGGCGCCCTGCTGGGCGGAGCGCTCGGCTTCGGACTGGACGGCGCGGCCACCGTCGCTCACAGTCACTGGCCCTGGCGCTGCTGTTCGCCGGCCTGGCTCTGAACCCGACCGCAGCCCTGCTGCGCGACCACCGGACGGTCTCCATCGCGCTTTCCGCCCTCGGCCTGCTCTGCCTCGCCGCAATATGGTCGTTTTCGTCGTCCAGGGATGGAAAACAGCATCGGCACTCCGGGATCGGACTGTTCACCCCGGCCGTGGTCCAGTCGCCGGCTTTCGTTCCGGAGTTGCGCCTCGAAAATCTGGCTGACAGGCAAAACCAAAGCCGGTCATGACAGTTCCACCGGCTCCGCCCCGGTCGACTCCCAGGTCGGCCGCGACTGCGCGTTCGTCCGGCCGCCGCGCGCACCAGCACGATCCGCGATCACGATGTGACGGCCTGCGCGATCCTCGCCGCCGCGCCCGCCCCCCTGCAGCACATCCCGCTCCTCGCCGTAAAGCGCGATCGGCACGGCACCCGGACCCGGCACAGCCCAAGCCCAGGATCGGCGGGGAAACCTGAAGCTCAGGACACCGGCGCCTTGGTGACGACCCGTCCCTGCGTTCGTCTTACGAACCAGATCGACGGTCCGTCACACGCCGGAGTGCTGGTAGACCTTGAGTTCGACTTCCCGACCTGAACGGTTCGGTACAGGAAGATCGAGAAAGAGCGTAGTGCAGCCCTTCCCGTTTCCCGAGGTGGATCTTCTGGACATCACACAAGGAAATGAGAGGTTTCGAGGGGAGGCGGGACTTGTTCCCGGACAGAACGCGAACAGTGATACGTCGTTTTAACACGAGAAGCGGCCCAGAAAGCCTTCGGCGAATTCAAGGAAGCCTTGACTCTACTCGATACGGAAACGGCGACCAAACATCATCGCGGCACCAGTGGGGTAAGCGGGAGCCGGCAGGCGGACACGGCGGTCGTGCCCTTTTCCCGCTCGCGGCGGACGGTGCCACCTGTGCTCGCGGAGAGCACGGTCACGAAGCTGGGTGACCGGGTGGAGAGGCCCGCCCACGACAGGCGCGCACTGATACCTGTACCTCCCGGAGCAGCCCGAGCAGGTCGCCGACCTGCTGGCTGTCCCCGAACACCCGGCTGGTCACGATGACCGTGACCAGTGAGGGCTACCAGGTGCGTTCCGATATCCCAGCGGTCCGTCACGATCTGGCGGCTCCGGAGGACCCGGTGACCGCTACCGGGCTGCTCGTCGCCGCCCTGCGCCGGCGCCGGGCGGCGGGCACGGGCCCGTTCACCGTGCTGTCCTGCGACAACCTCGACGACTCGGGTGCTGCGGTTCGGTTTGCCGTTCTCGAGTTCGCGGGGCTGCTCGACGCCCAGACCGGCGAGGACCTCACCTCCTGGGTCCGGGAGAACGTGACCTTCCCCAGCGGCATGGTGGACCGCATCACCCCGACCACCAGCCCCCAGCCGAGCGACCAGATCGAGGGTGAGTTCGGGGTGCCCGACCGCTGGCCGGTGGTCACGGAGACGTTCCGGCAGTGGGTCGTCGAGGACGACTTCTGCACCGAGCGGCCTCCGCTGGAGCGGGTCGGCGTGCAGGTGGTCGACGACGTCGCACCATGGAAGGTCATGAAGGGCCGCCTGCTCAACGGCGGGCACTGCGCACTCGGGTATCTCGGTGTGCTCGCAGAGCTGGAGACCACCGATCAGGCCATGGCCGAGCCTGTGCTGTCGGAGTACATGTCGCGCCTGCTGCGCGAGGAAATCGCCCCGCTGCTCCCGGAGCTGCCCGGTCAGGACACCGACGAGTACGTGAGGACGACCCTCGACCGCATCGCGAACCCTGCCATCAGCGACAGTCTGCTGCGGCTGTGCCGACGAGGGTCGACGAAGGTCCCCCACCACCTGCTGTCCTCGCTGGGAGAGGCCCGCACGGCGCGAACATCCATCATGTCGGGATCTCCCTCGGAGGAACGATCATGATCGACGCACCTGATTTCGAAAGATCGGTGACGATCCGCGACTTCCAGGCCTTTCCCGACTATGCGGGTGCCTCCCGGCCGGCACAGTAGTCGAGGCTTGGCGTGGTCTTTCCAGGCGTGCCGTGGCTGTCGACCCGACCGCAGTGATCCCGGCCCGCGGTTAGCGGCGGCGCCGTGTAGGACCCCTGGCACCTCAAGCCTGTTTGACTTGTGGTCGAGGCCGCTGCGCTCTGTCAACAAGGGAAGCTTGAGATCCATTCCGGCGGTCACGGCGTGCCTATGCCAGGCCTGGTCGGTGGGAGACCAGAGCGGCAGAGCGCGCCGGACCGGGTCGGCGCGCGGCCCCGGTTGCGGACACACCCGCACGAACCGACGAGGATGGCGACGACGCGTTCGGTGTTGGCCTTGGCGGTCCAACGTACAGATTGCCGTCGCGGTCTCAGCGTGCCTCGGCGTGGCCCCGCCGAGCCGGCCCGAGGACAGGCGGGCATAGATTCAGGCTGTGCCAATACGCGATCTTGCCTACACCGTGTACGCCCGTCGGCTCCGCGCGTCGCTCAAGGGAGCCGAGCTACCGAGGCACGTCGGCCTGATCATGGACGGCAACCGCCGCTGGGCCCGCCAGATGGGGATGGCCAATCCCAGCCTCGGCCACAAGTTCGGCGCCGACCATGTCGAGGACGTGCTGTCGTGGTGCGAGGCGGCCGGTATCAAGCACGTGACCGTCTTCGTCTGCTCCACCGAGAACCTGGCCCACCGCGAGGATGCCGAGATCGCGTTCCTCATGCGGGTCATCGAGCAGGTTGTCTCCGACAAGATCGCGACTCCCGATCCGGCGTGGCAGATGCACATCGCGGGGCTGCTCGACGCGCTGCCGGACAGCACGGCCCGCGCGCTCAAGAACGCCGAGGAGGTCACCCGATCCTGCTCGACGGGGGCGCACGTCACCCTCGCCGTGGGGTACGGCGGCCGGCAGGAGGTCGTCGACGCGTTCCGGGCCCTCCTGCACGAGCAGGCAGAGACGGGCGGCTCGCTGGCCGACCTGGCCGAGACCCTCACCGCCGAGGACGTCGCCCGCCACCTCTACACGGCCGGCCAGCCCGACCCCGACCTGGTCATCCGCACCAGCGGCGAGCAGCGCATGTCGAACTTCCTGCTCTGGCAGAGCGCGTACTCCGAGCTGTACTTCTGCGAGGCGTACTGGCCCGCGTTCCGCGAGATCGACTTCCTGCGGGCGCTGCGCAGCTACGCCGCCCGTGGTCGTCGCCACGGCGCCTGACCTGGTGGCTTTCCGACGGCCTGCCGGCTCTGCCGCCGGCTCGCCGCCCGGTGCCACCGCCGGCGCGTGAAACCTCCAGGAGGACGACGCGCTGCGCGAGCAGCTCATCGTCGCGTGGGTCAACGGGCATGACGGGCCGGACGGTCAACCAGTTCCGCCACATCGAACTGCAACGCCGCCTTGCCAGCCGATGGCCAGCCCACCGACAGCCAAATCCGGCCGCAGCAGCACGCGGCCACCACTGCCATGGCACCGGCCGACCCAAGATGCCACACAGCCGTCGTCCACGACCAGCCGATCAACGGCCGCGGCAGCCGTACCAGCCTTCCGACGACAGCTCAGGACCGTTCACCGGCAAGCCAGGACCGAAAGATCACTGACGTGTCGATGTCCAAACCGCGTATCCCAAGACTTCAGTATCCAGCTCACGGCGCTGACCTACTGAGATGTTCGGCTGCAGTTGACAAGTACAGCTCATTTTTGTAGGTGCTCAGGTGACGTGGCCATCTCCCACAGATGATGTCCTCGGTCTGTCCCGGCGGACAGGTTGGTGGGAGGGCGGCCACCAGGACTGACGTGCTATGACGTTCCGGCCGGGGCCGGCGGTTCGGGTGACGGCCCCGGCGGTGGGGCCGGCGGCTCGGGCGGTGGGGCCGGAGGAGACGGCTGCGTCGTGGCCAGCGCTGCTTCGACGTCGGGCAGCCAGAACGCCACTTCGAGGGTTTTGAGGGCGGCCCACCGGGACAGCTCGTGCCCGGCCCGCGTCGCGCCGGCGAAACCCGCGAGGAAGGCGCCCACGCAGAACGCCGCCAGACCCCGTTCATGGCCGAGGGCCAGCTCTATGGCGGCGACGCCCGCCGCCAGGAGGAAGGCAAGCCCAGCGTTGCGCAGCGCTATTCCGCTGGCTCGCAGCCGGCTTATCTCCACCGCCGAGTCGGGCGCCTTGACCTCGATGGCCGCGAAGACGACCGCCGGGTCGACCTGGATGAACGCCATCGACTGGGCACGGGGAAAGCGGTCGAGAAACTCCCGACGAACGCCGCGTCCTGGGCGTAGCCACAGCGGCATCCGTCGCCCCAGGAACCGGCGCGGAGCGTAGGTCAGATGGCCGAGCAGGTAGCTGGCGACAATCGCGCCCGCTATCAGCACGGTGGAGTTGAGGTCGCCGACCAGCCCGAGATCGATCCACGACGCCCGGTCCAGGACGTACAGCAGGAGCACGAGGTACAGCGAGCCGGGAACGGAGTAGGCGAAGATGTCGAAGACACCGAGGCTGAGGTTCACACTCTCCTCTGTCCGGTCGGTCGCGTCCCACCCGACTCCGACCGAGTGGCGATGCCTGTGAGATCATTGGTAGCACGCGCCGCGTGGTGCCGTCGACTCGTTCCGAGCGGGGCCCAGCCGTGATCAGCGTTCAGGTGGATGCAGTGGCTCACCGGGTCCCGGGCCACCATCACCGCGGCACCCAACTTCGCCTACGACATCGTGGGCAGGTACGGGTGTCGGGTCGAGGATGCGGACCTGTCGCACCTGCGGTTCGCAATCAGTGGTGACGAACCGATCGACCCGGACGCGTTCGACGCCTTTCTCGACGTGGCCGCCAGGTTCGGTATGGAGCGCGGCACGGCCGCGCCGGCGTACGGCATGGCCGAATCGACATGTGCGGTCTCGCTGCCCTCCGCCGGTGAGGGTGCACAGTACGACGAGGTCACCGTCACCTCACCCGACGGCGGCGGTAACCCCGTCCGCCGTCGATACGCGCCCCTCGGCAAACACGCGCCGCTCGGCGACGGTGAATGGTTCCCCACCGGCGACCTCGGTTATCTCGTCGACGACGGCTTCGGGTGGCCGACCTGCAGGCACGGGTGGACATGCTCCGGCACGCGCTGACCGGGATCGCCGTCGGCAGGCAGCTGGATCTGCGCACCGCGGCGGCGATGAAGCCGGGCATCGAGGGTTGTCGGGCGTTCTCAGCCACCATCAGCTGACCCCTCCGGCCTCCGCCGGGCAGGCCGGGCGGCGGGCGGCGGGCGGACCGGCCGAGAATCCGGCCCACCCGACGCCCGGAACGTCAGGTCAGCGGGCTCCGGTAGTTCACATCCGCCGTGTCACTCCTGGACTGTGACCCGCTGGGCGTCACCCAGGTCGCTGTCGCCCGGTTCACGATGGTGCTGGCGGCGGCCACGTCGGCCGCGGTTGTCGTGTACTGCGCCGTGCAGTCCATGACGCTTCCGGGCGGCAGGCTTCTGGAGGGGCAGGAGACCCGTCCCGAGCCGGTCGTCGACCAACGACACCCCCGACACCGGAACCGGGCCGTTGACGACCTGATAGCCAGAGGCCCGGCGGTGCAACGTCACGCACATCGTGCGGCACTGCCGCGACGAAGTTATCCCGCCAGGCGGCGCAGGCGGGCAGCTGCCTCGCGGAGTACGTCCTCGCGCTTGCAGAAGGCGAACCGGACCTGGGCGCCGCCGACGCCGGGAGTGCTGTAGAAGACCGAGTTCGGCACGGCGACCACCCCGCACCGGGTGGGCAGACCCCGACAGAAGGCCAGCGCGTCCCGCTCGCCGAGCGAGCTGATGTCCGTGGTGATGAAGTAGGTGCCCTCCGGTCGGTAGACCTCGAAGCCGGCGTCGGCCAGCCCGTCGGCCAGCAGGTCGCGGCGGGCGCGCAGCCCGTCCCGAAAGGCGGTGAAGTAGTCGCCCGGGAGGTGGAGGGCCTCGGCGACCGCGTACTGGAACGGGCCCGAACAGACATAGGTGAGGAACTGCTTGGCGGTGCGCACCGCCGCGACCAGCTCCGGGGCGGCGGTCACCCAGCCGACCTTCCAGCCGGTGAACGAGAAGGTCTTGCCGGCCGAGGAGATGGCGACCGTACGTTCCCGCATGCCCGGCAGGCCGATCAGCGGAAGGTGCCGGCCGTCGAAGACGAGATGCTCGTAGACCTCGTCGGTGACGACGAGGAGATCACGCTCCACGGCCAGCTCCGCGATCGCCGCCAGCTCGGCGTCGGTGAGCACCATCCCGGTCGGATTGTGCGGGGAGTTGAGGAGCAGCAGCCGGGTCCGTGGGGTGACCAGAGCCCGCAGAGCGTCGAGATCGGGCCGGAAGTCGGGTGCCCGCAGGGTCAGCGGAAGCAGCCGGGCGCCGGTCATCGCGACACAGGCGGCATAGGAGTCGTAGAACGGCTCGAAGGCGATGACCTCGTCGCCGGGCTCCACCAGTGCCAGCAGGGCGGCCGCGATCGCCTCGGTCGCGCCGGCGGTGACCAGGACCTCGGTGTCAGGGTCGACGTCCAGGCCGTAGAAGCGCTTCTGGTGCGCGGCGATGGCGACACGCAGCTCGGGGACGCCGGGACCGGGCGGGTACTGGTTGCCGCGGCCCTCCCGCAGCGCCCGCACCGCCGCCTCCCTGACCGCCTCCGGGCCGTCGGTGTCGGGGAAGCCCTGACCCAGGTTGATCGCACCAGTGGTGGCCGCCAGCGCGGACATCTCCGCGAAGATGGTCGTCCCCATCCCGCCCAGCCTGCTACTGAGAAGCCCCCTTGTGCTCACGGCCTTCAGATCCCCGTCCTCGTCGCCCGCCAGGAACATACTCCCGGCCACCCGGCCGGGAGGCCCGCCGACGTCGACGTCGGCATCGGCGGGCCCGCGGGCAGTGCACCCGCACGGGCTCCGCTGGCTCTCAGGCGCGAGGCTCGCTGCCGGCCGGATCGGGGACAACAGCGGCGCTGCTCGCACTCGCACGTGGGGACGAGGTCGGGGCCGGGGCCGCCGCGGCGGTCGTCGCCGGCGCAGCTGGAGGCGGGCTGAGGGACGACGCGCTGGATGCCGGTGCCGGTGGAGGTGGAGGTGACGACGGCACCGGCGACGGCGGCCCGGTGGGCATGTCCGGCGCCGGCGCCGGCGGAGTCCGGGTCGGTGCTGGTGCGGCTGGTGGCTGCTCCGTCGGCGGGGCGGGCTGAACCGGCGTGAGGCCCGGTGCCGGGGTCTCCGAAGGCGGGACGGTGGCCGGTGGGGCCGGCGTGTCGGGGCTGCCAGGACTGGGACTGGGACTCTCGGGACTCTCGGGACTCTCGGGACTGGAGCTGGGGACGCCGGGGCTCGGGTTCGGCGTCGGCACTGCCGTGGGTACCGGCGCGGCGGGGGTGGGGGGGGGGGGAACACAGGCTGTGGCCTGTGCCTTCTAAACA